>NZ_JBYCLE010000597.1:0-1473 GCF_057473765.1 Mycobacterium sp. TH-M106
ATCCGGCGGTGACCGGCAAGCCGGCCGGCGACGACCTGCGCTCGGGCAAGCGCACCGTGCTGATCGCCGAGGCGGTGGAGTTGGCCGACAACTCGGACCCGCTGGCAGCCAAGCGGTTACGCGCCTCGATCGGCACCGCCCTCACCGACGCCCAAGTCAGTGAACTCTGCGATGTCATCAAAGCGGTGGGCGCGCTGGCCGCGGTCGAGGACCGTATCGACCTGCTCACCCGCCGCGCCCTAGCCGCGTTGGCAGCCGCACCCATCGACGAAGCGGCCAAGGCCGGACTGTCCGACCTGGCCCGGCTGGCCGCCAACCGCTCTGCCTGAACGCCCATGGCCACACCGACAGCACCGACAGCCAGCCGGGGCGCCAGCCTCTCCCGGCACCTGTCGCGGCTACAGCGGTTCGCTGCCAGCCGGGAGTCCGGGCCGGCCTGGTTGGGCTGCCTGGGCGCGATGCTGATCACCACGGGCGGGTTAGGGGCCGGCAGCACCCGGGTGCACGACCCGTTGCTGGAGTCGATGCACCTGTCCTGGCTGCGTTTCGGTCACGGGCTGGTGCTGTCCTCGGTGTTTTTGTGGTCCGGTGTCGCAGTGATGCTGATGGCATGGCTGGGGCTGGGGCGACGCGTCATCGCTGGCAGCGCAACGGAATACACTATGGTGGTCAGTACCGGATTTTGGCTGGCGCCGTTGCTGTTGAGCGTGCCGGTGTTCAGCCGTGACACGTACTCGTATCTGGCCCAGGGCGCGCTGCTACGCGACGGCCTCGATCCCTATCTGGTCGGCCCGGTGGAAAACCCGAACCCGTTGCTCGACGACGTGAGCCCCATCTGGTCGGCGACGACGGCGCCCTACGGCCCCGCCTTCATCCTGGTCGCCAAGTTGATTACGGTCCTGACCGGCGACAATGTGGTGGTCGGAACCATGCTGCTGCGATTGTGCATGCTGCCGGGCCTGGCGCTGCTGATCTGGGCGGCACCGCGGGTGGCACGCCACGTCGGTGGCGGGGACGCCGGTGGCCCGACCGCGCTGTTCATCTGCGTCCTCAACCCGCTGGTGATCATCCACCTGATGGGCGGGGTGCACAACGAGATGCTGATGGTCGGCCTGATGATCGCCGGCATCGCACTGACCCTCGATCGTCACCCTCTCGGTGGTGTCACGCTGGTGGCCGTCGCCGCGGCGGTCAAGGCCACCGCCGCAATTGCGCTGCCGTTTCTGCTCTGGGTGTGGATGCGGCAGCTGCGAGACCGGCGCGGGTATCGGCCCCTGTGGGCTTTCGCGGCGGCGGCCGCTGCGTCGGCGGTGATTGTCGTCGCAGTGTTCGCTGTGCTGTCGGCGCTGGCCGGCGTGGGTCTGGGCTGGTTGACGGCGCTGCTGGCCGGCAACGTGAAGATCATCAACTGGCTGACCGTGCCGACCGCGGTCGCGAACCTGACGCACGCCGTCGGTGGCGTGTTTTTCCCGG
>NZ_JBYCLE010000598.1:0-6195 GCF_057473765.1 Mycobacterium sp. TH-M106
GCTGCGGACAGTACGACCGCTCCGCCATCGCGAGGAACTTGGCTGCGTGGTCTTCGGTCAAGCCGGGATTGCGGTTCACGATGATCTTGAGGACCTCTGGACCCGACTTGCCGTCGCCGACGAGCTTGCACACCGCTTCGGCGGCGACGATGGCTTGGTCGGCACGGCTGTAGGTGATGCCGGCCGCCCGCAGGGCGGCGAGAAAGGACTGGGCGGCCTCACTGTTGACATCGGGCGTGCCGCCCCCGTTGGGATCGCCGGGCGGAGCACCGCCCCCGTTACCGTAGGCGGGACCGGCCAGGCTGATCATGACGACGACGCCGAGCAGGGCCAGTAGTGGTTTCACGATTCCTCGATGTGGCGGGCCGGAGAACCCAGGATATATGGCTGAACTATGCCAGCGGATACCGCAGCCGAGCCTGCGCCTGTCCGGACGGCCACACCACCACCCGCACACCGTGTTGCCACTGCACGGTCAGCACCTGGTGGCCCACCTGTCGATCGGTCTGCGGGTCGAGCCGGAATCGGCCGAAAAGCGTCGTGCAGCACAAGTTCTGGGCCGCTGCCAAAAGCGCCGCGTCGTCGGCGGAGCCGGCGTCTTCCAGGCAGCGGTGCGCGATCAGGCCGGCGGCGAACGCCTGAGCTGCCGGATACGGCGGGTCACCGCCGGTCCGGCGCCGGTAAGCGGCGACGAAGCGGCTGACCGGCGGCCCCTCGTCCGGGGACGGGGCAGCCGAGGCCAACCACTGCGCCGGGCCGAGCAGCCCCTCCCGCGCGGCGCCCAAGTCGGCGAGCACCTCCTCGACGCCGGCGCCGACGAAGCCAGCTGCTCGCCAACGCCTCGCCAACAGTTCACCAGCGGCCGACAGCTCCGCGGCGAACGAGCCGACCACCAGCAACACCGCGGTGTCCGACTGCACCGGGTCCGGGTCATATCGGGTCAGGCTCCGTCGGACAACGGTGAAACCGAGTCGCTGTGCCTCGGCGGCGGCACCGTCACCGACTGCCCGGCCGAAGCCGGTGTCTGCGGCCAACAGGCACAGCGTCTGCACGTGCGCGTCGACCTGCCGCACGGCGCGCAACGCGCCGTGAAAGTAGGCGTTGGCGGGCGCCAGGATCGACACCACGTTGCCCGCCGGAGGTATCCACGCCCCGCCGTGGTTCCACACCAGCCGATCCGTGGCAGCGACGAGCGCCGCCGTAGGGCCGCTGCCGTACGGGCCGAACAGCACATCAGGGCAAGCACGCTGCGCTAGACGCAGACCGGCGACCGGATCTGGGTGGGCGTCGACCACAGCCAGTTCCACCTTCTGCGATGACCGCTCACCCAACCACTCGGACCACAGTGTGAGCGCATCCGCACCGGCCCGACCGTAACCGGCCAACGGACCGGTCAGCGGGGTCACCAGCGCGGCGCGCAGCGGGTCACCCGGGAGTCGGATCGGTGGCATCGCGACGGGCGAATGCCGGTGCGTGTTCGGGCCGGACCCCGACGCCGACGAAGTAGGCGGGTATCGCCGAGAGCCACGGCAACCGCTCGATCACGCTGAACAGCGCTGCCGGTGGGCTGAGGGTCTGGCCGCGCAGAATCGGTTCGAGCCCCCGGTGCAACACGCGCTGCACTGATTGCGTCACCACGGTGGGCAGTATTCGCCGCCGCCGGACAGCGGCCAGGTCTCGATGGGTGATCCGGTGGCGACGCAGCGATTCGGCAAGCAACGTCGCTGCCGCGACGGCATCCTGGACCGCCAGGTTGATGCCGACGCCCCCGACCGGCGACATCGCGTGGGCGGCATCACCGATGCACAGCAGCCCGTCGGTGTGCCAACGCCGCAGCCGATTGACCCGCACATCGAGGTGCTTGACGTCGTCCAATGACGTCAATGCCTCGACCGGCCCGGCCGTGTCAGGCATCAGTTCGGCGACGTCGCGGCGAAACGCGTCGAGACCGCGTGCCCGCAACTGGGCGTCAGTGCCTTTGGGTCCGAGGTAGGCGACTTGGAAGTAGCCTTGCCGTGGGATGAGGACAGCGGCCTTGCCCCGCGCGAGGCGGGGCAAGAGGGTGAATTCCACGGCACCGTCGCGAGGCAGCCGGAACCACCACACGTCGAAGTTCACCGGGTACTCGTGCGTGGTGAGTCCCGCCTCGCGGCGCACGACCGACCACCGGCCGTCGCACCCGACGGTCAATTCGGCCCGCAGTTCACCGGGTCCGGTGGGGCTTTGATAGCGCACGCCGATAACGCGGCCGGCTTCGGTGATCAACCCGGTGACTTCGGTGCGCATGCGCAGCGTGAAACTCGGCTCGGCCTGAGCCGCATCGGCGAGCAGGTTCAGCAGATCCCACTGCGGCACCAGCGCGACAAACGGGTGCGGTTGACGCAGCCGACCGAAGTCGACGACGACCGCCGAGCGCCCGTTCGACTCAAACCTCGCCTTCCGGACCTCGCTGTATGGCAGGGCCGCGAAGCGGCTCCACAGCCCGAGCTCGTCGAGCAGCCGCATGGTGGTCGGATGCACGGTGTCGCCGCGGAAGTCGCGCAGGAAGTCGCCGTGCTTTTCCAGCACGGTGACGTCCACACCGGCCCGCGCCAGCAGCAGCCCCAGTATCATCCCCGCCGGTCCGCCGCCGACGATCGCACAGGTGGTGGTCTCGGCCATCAGGGATTGTCGACGCGCCGTGCGCCCAATTCGTTCTGCAGCAATTCGAGTGCGGCCTCCTCCGGGTCGCGGCGTGGCGCCGGCGGGTTGTCGCCCTTGGCTGCGTGCTGCGCGTCGGCTTCGGCCAGCATCGCCTCCTCGTCGGCCTGCCGGGTGGGGGCATCTCCCGCTTGCCGGGTGGGGGCACCTCCCGCTTGCGGGGGCGGATCCGCGGTCGAGGCGGCCTCCGGGGTCGGCAGGTCCGGCGGGTCCGCCTGAGCGCCCGGCGGGGCCCCCGCGTCGCAACGCACCCGCCAGTCGACGCCGAGGGCGTCCTTGAGCGCCTCGACGATCACGTCGGTGTTGCGCTGTTCGGACAGCCGTTTGGCCAGCGGCGCCGACTCGTGGGTCAGCACCAGCGTGTTACCCTCCACCGCCCGCACGGTGGCCCCGGCCAGCATCACCTCGGTGGTGCGGCTGCGCTGCCGCACCTTGTCGCGCACCGTCGGCCACATCGTCCGCACCGCTGCCACCCCGGGCTCGCCGGGGTTCTGTTGCGCTGGCTCAACCGGGGGTGCGGGCTGTGCGGCCGGCCGTGCCGGGGCCGGCGGCTCGGGCACCCGAGACGGCCGGGCATCGGGCTCGGGCGCGGGTTCGGCCGATCCGGCCGACCCGGATCGCGGGGCGGGGATCGCCATGTCCAGCCGGTGCTCGATGCGCTCGAGGCGCTGCAGCAACGCGGATTCGCTGTCGGCGGCCGCGGGCAGCAGCAGCCGCGCGCACACCACCTCGAGCAGCAACCGCGGCGCCGTCGCGCCCCGCATCTCGCCAAGGCCGGCGTGCACCACCTCCGCGTAGCGGGTCAACGTCGCCCGGCCGATCCGCGCCGCCTGGTCACGCATCCGCTCCAGCATGTCTTCCGGTGCGTCGACCACGCCTTTGGCCGCGGCGTCCGGCACCGCCTGCAGCACGATCAGGTCCCGGAACCGCTCCAACAGGTCGACGGCGAACCGGCGTGGATCGTGACCGGCGTCGACCACTGCTTCGACCGCTCCGAACAACGCCGCCGCATCCCCGGCGACCAGGGCGTCGAGGGCGTTGTCGATCAGCGCGACATCGGTGACACCGAGTAATCCCAGCGCACGCCGGTAGGTGACGCGGCGATCCAGTGGGTCCTCAGTCCCGGCCAGCAACTGGTCGAGCACCGACAGGGTATCCCGCGGTGAGCCGCCGCCCGCCCGGATCAACAGCGGGTACACCGCTTCGTCGACGGCCACCTCTTCCTGGTCGCAGATCCGCCCGATCAGTTCGCGCATGGTGCGCGGCGGCAGCAGCCGAAACGGGTAGTGGTGGGTGCGGGACCGGATCGTGGGCAGCACCTTCTCCGGTTCGGTGGTGGCGAAGACGAAGATCACATGCTCGGGCGGCTCCTCGACGATCTTGAGCAGCGCGTTGAATCCCGCGGTGGTCACCATGTGGGCCTCGTCGACGATGAACACCCGATAGCGCGACTGCGCCGGTGCGTAAAACGCGCGGTCCCGCAGGTCCCGGGTGTCGTCGACACCGCCGTGGCTGGCGGCGTCGAGCTCGACGACGTCTATGTTGCCCGGCCCGTTGGGTGCCAAGGCAACGCACGAGTCGCAGACACCGCACGGCGTCGGCGTGGGTCCCTGTGCACAGTTCAGGGAGCGTGCCAGAATCCGCGCCGACGACGTCTTGCCGCAGCCGCGCGGCCCGGAGAACAGGTACGCGTGGTTGATGCGGCCGGCCGCCAGCGCGGCGCGCAGCGGTTCGGTGACGTGCTCCTGCCCGATGACCTCGGCGAACGTCGCCGGCCGATATTTGCGGTAGAGGGCCACGATCAGCACGTTACCGACGCGGGCCGACGACGTTGAGATTGCGTCCAGGGTCGTGATTTCGGAAGCTTCGCAGGCCTGCGTGCAATCTCAACGAAGCTGGCAGTCACGCTCGGCGTTAGGTCTGCGTCAGGCCGGCAGCAGCGATTCGGCCGCGGCCAGCAGCGCGCAGCTGCAGAGTCCGTCGACGGCGTCGCGCAGCTCGGGCAGCGACGGGAACGTCGGCGCGATCCGGAGATTCTTGTCGTCCGGGTCGTTGTGGTACGGGAACGACGCCCCCGCCTCGGTCACCGCGATCCCGGCGTCTTTGGCCAGGGCGACGGTCCGCCGCGCCGTGCCCGGCAGCACGTCCAGGCTGATGAAGTAGCCGCCCTTCGGCTTGGTCCAGGACGCGATTTTGGCGTCGCCCAGCCGCTCGGCCAGAATCTCGTCGGCCAACGCGAATTTGGGGGCCAGGATCTGTTGGTGGCGTCGCATGAGGAGGCGCACGCCGTCGGCGTCGCGGAGGAACCGCAGGTGGCGCAGCTGGTTGAGTTTGTCCGGTCCGATCGACTTCTTGCCGGCGTACTGCAGATACCAGGCGATGCTGCCCAGCGACCCGGCGAAGAAGCTGACGCCGGCCCCGGCGAAGGTGATCTTCGACGTGGACGCGAACACGTACGGCCGGTTGGGGTTGCCGGCAGCGGCGGCCAGACCCAGCACGTCGATCTGGTGGGGGAAGTCCGTCGTCAGGGTGTGCACTGCATAGGCGTTGTCCCAGAACAGCCGGAAGTCACTGGCGGCGGTGCGCATCTGCACCAGCCGGCGTGCCGTCTCCCAGGAGTAGGTGACCCCGGTCGGGTTGGCGAACACCGGGACGCACCACATGCCCTTGATCGCCGGGTCGACGGCGACCAACTCCTCGATCAGGTCGACGTCCGGGCCATCCTCACGCATCGGGATCGAGATCATCTCGATGCCCATGGTCTCGGTGATGGCGAAGTGCCGGTCATAGCCGGGAACCGGGCACAAAAACTTGACCGTGGGTTCGGCGATCCAGGGTCGCGGCGAATCCACCCCGCCGTGCAACATCGAGAAGACCACCACGTCGTGCATGAACTCCAGGCTGGCATTGTTGCCCGCGATCAGGTTGGGCACCGCGATGCCGAGCAGCTCGCCGAAGACGGCCCGCAGTGCGGGCAGGCCGTGCAGTCCGCCGTAGTTGCGGGTGTCGGTGCCCTCGTCGTCGCGGTAGTCAGGACGCTCACCGCCGCCGGGCAGGCTCAGCAACTCGTTCGACAGGTCGAGCTGTTCGGGTGCCGGCTTGCCGCGAGTGAGGTCCAGCGCCAGCTTCTTGGCCTGCAGATCCGCGTAGTCTCGCCGATAGCGTTCATGCCTGGCAACCAGGCGGAGCGGGTCGAGGGTTTGCAGCGTCACCGTGCTCCTTTCGCCGTCGAGCGTCCTGAGTGCGGTGGGATTGCGGGCCCCGGTTCAGGGTTCGGGGGACCCCGCGCACCCGCCAGAGCCCATTGACCCTTGCTGCCTTCCGGCCCTGGGGGAGTTCACAGGATAGACGCCGCACGGGGTCCACCGCGAGTTTAGCGGCGATCGCAAGCGCGGCGGAGCCGGGCGCAGCGGGTCGCCGCCATTGGTCCAGCGGCGATCGCAAGCGCGGCGGAGCCGGGCGCAGCGGGTCGCCGCCATTGGTCCAGCGGCGATC
>NZ_JBYCLE010000599.1:0-13581 GCF_057473765.1 Mycobacterium sp. TH-M106
GCGGGGTCGCCGATATTGCCGGCCATGCCCAAAGCGGCGAGCAGTTGACTAATGACCGACTGTCCCGAGGCGATCTGGTCGGGTGTCAGCGGCGGCGGGGGCGGCATGCCGAACGCCTGGGCGAGCTGGCCGAGGACTATCTGCAATTCTTCGGGGCTGGGGCTCATCGCAGCCTCTCTCCTATAGCCGTTGGCTCAGCGTTTGGAACCAGGCGAAATGGTAGTTGGCGCCGGCCTTGTCGGCTTCGACCAGGGCGTTGATCGCCGCGAGCAGCTGCCAGTTTCCCACCAGCGAAGGGTCGACGCTGTCCGGGTACGTCTCGAGCACCCGCTGGCGAACTTCGGTGAGTTCTTTGCGCAGCAGGGCGGCCTCGGAATCGAGCACCCCGGTGCCCCTGGAGGCGGCTTTGGCCAGGGTGTGAGCCAGCCGCGGTAGCCCATCGCGCCAGTTGGTGGCCTGGCCCAGTTTCCAGCCGAGGTCATCGACGGCGGGTCCTTGACGGGCGCGTGACGAGGTCGCGACGGGTTCGGCGTCGTCGTCGGCAGGTAGGTAGTGCACCGGGGTGTAGGAGGCGGTGACGGTCACCTCGCCGAGCAGGGCTTCGATCCCGCCCCGGCGGCCAGCCGGGTCGAGAAGCCGCACCGCCGAGGGGATATCGATACCCGGCGGGATCCAGCCGCTGGCCACATCGGTGACCAACACGGTGGCGCCATCGGGGCGGTCGGCGGCGGCCCAGGCTAGTCGCGGCTCTTGGCGGGCGACGAAGTCGACCAGGCGCTGCAGGCGGGCTTGGGCACTGGAGCGTGCGGAGGTCGCCCCGGCAGCGGCTCCGCCGGCGGTGGCCACTGCCGTCTGCTGACCGACTGCTGCTGGGGGCTGTGCGTTCGGTGCGGCGCCGTTCTGGTGAATCACCGGTTGGGTGATGCCACCGGCGGTGGCCGATGGGCTAACCGGCGCCGACGACGGTGCGGCCGGCGCCGGCGGCGAGGCCGGACCGGCGGGCGCGGTGGGCACCGTCGCGGCCGGTTGCGGCGTCCGGATATCGGCGCCGTAGCCAGGCAGCGGCCCCGCCGGCGCCGATAAGTTCACGGGCGGCGCGACGGGGGTTGCTGGGGTTGCCGGTGCGCTGGGTGCGACGAAGCTGGTGGCCGGTTCGACCGGCGCGGGCGGCGGCGCGGTCTCGAAGACAGGGGTATGTGCCGGCTGCGGCGCCTCGAACACCGACCCCACGCCCGCCGACGGCAGTGTCGTGACCGTTTGCGCGGTTGGGGGCAGCAGGCCTGCCGCCGTGGTTGGGGGCAGCGGGCCCGTCGCCGTGGTTGGGGGCATGGCCGTGGCCGCCGGAAGCGGCGTTCCCGTCGGCGGTCCTGGTATCGGACTGCCTGGCGTGGGAGTTGGTGTCGGGCCGGTTGGTGTCGATCCCAGGCCGGTCGGTGTCAAGCCCGAGGGCACGCCGGTCGGCGACATCGGCGGCAGCCCGGCTGGCGGACCCGAGGCCGTGGGCAGGGGCGGGCCGAGAGCACCGGGGGCTGGGGTTTTGGGTGCGGATGTGGGGGTTCCCGCTGGCGTTAGGTTGCCTCCGACCTTTGTTGGTGGTGGGGTTGCGGGTGCAGGTCCCTGTGGTTGTGCTGCTGTTAGGTTGCCTGCGACCTTTGTTGGTGGTGGGGTTGCGGGTGCAGGTCCCTGTGGTTGTGCTGCTGTTAGGTTGCCTCCGACCATTGCTGGCCGTGGATCTCCGGATGCGACCGTCGGTCCTGCTGGTGATGATGCGGGCCCATCTAGGAATTCTTGCACCTGGTGCTTAATAGTTTCTCTGTTGGGGGATTCGAGTATGCGCGTGGGGTCCATACCGAGTTCTCGAACGAACTCCCGGGCCGATTTACGGATGCCTCGTCGGTCGAGTACCTTCTGCAGACGTTCAAATAGATATTGAGTGCAAGGTGCCGCTGCGGCGTTGGCTCTTTGCTGGCACTCCGCAACGACCTCGGCAATTTGGTCGACTTTAAGTGGATCTTTGGAGACCTGAATTTTTTCGATCCTGAAGCTCCCATCCTCGGCGATGGTCGCCAGTTGAGAGTTCAGTTCGGTGGCCGCACCGTGAGCAGAACCATGGGCCTTGCTTATCGTGTCGTTCGTCTTGGCGACATTGCCTGCCTGATCGACACCCCAGCGGAAGGCTTCACGAATAGTATCGGCCGTCATCCCCTTCTGGGCGTCAGGATCAAGCGGTCCGGACAGTTTCTCCCGCAACTGATCAGAGAGATTCTGCCACGCGGTCGCGGTTGTTCCGCGTTTAATCGACGCAGCACTAACGACATTGAGGTCGGAGTGCGATGTCCAAACATGACCCACAAGAATCTCTCCCCACTCGCCAGGTGGGCCATCGGCATTCATTTGCAGAGTCCCTCGATCGTTACGGATACCTCATCTACAATGCGTCGGAGTGGGTCGCGAGCGGAATCTGGCTCTCCCCCTAGCACTACAATCCCAAACTTCTTTAATGTGTGGCCGAGGGATTTGACTGAGTTCGCGAGATCATCTGGGGTTGCGGGCTCAGCCGCTAGACGATCCAAAAGATAATCTCCACCTTCGTAAAGCGCTAAGTCTCCGTACACTTTTGTCGCAAGTGAACCTATCTCGTCGTCGGGTACTGGGTTCGCGCGACGGGTATTCATGATCACTGCGCGGTCCACGATGTTATACGCCGCGCAAACATTCGCTTTGGCGTCGGCGATTTGTTGCGCGCTGAAAGTCGGCGTGGGTGGGACGGACGGTCCGCTGTCACGCGGCATCGGGCGTAACCACGCGGCGACAGCAGCACCGACGGCGATGAGCGTCATCGACAGCATGGCAACCATGAGTCGTCGTGCGGATCTACCCAAAGCCATAGGCGGTGCTGGCGGCCAAGGCGGCGGCCCGGCGGGAGGCTGCGGAAACCTTGCCGAACCTCGCACTGGCGGAAGCCCTGCGGATGGCGTATCCGACATGCGCCGATGGTATCGCCGATCGCCGATTTCGGTATTCAGCGTGGTATGCGCCCATGAGGTGAGAAGACGCCCGTCTTACCGGATGGGCGCCCAGTCGATGCTGTACCGGTTGGCCACTCCAGACGTAGTTACCGTTCGAAGATGTGACGTGATGCGGCTGCTACCGTCGCAGGTTTCGAAAATCGCAACCGCAAACGTGCCACGGCGGTCAACGAAGCGATCTACGCCGCAGCCGGGACTTCGCCCGGCGGCGGTGGCCCTTCGGGCAGTTTCACCTCACGTGGCGGGTGGTTTTGTAGGTTGAGCTGGTGTCCGACGATGAGTTCAGCCTGCGGTATTCGGATCTGGTGGCAGCTATGACTGTGTGGACCGGATCGTGCTCAATGCGTTCTACTCACTCGGGTGCAACCCGGGCGGGTTCCTGGTGGCGGCGGTTGCACGACGACAGCGATGCCGAGCTGGACAGCACCCGTGTGAAGCCGATGGCGGGTCGGTTCGCGCCGTAGTGTTGGCCCTAGTGCTCGACGGTGCTCGACCACGATGACGACGAGCACGCGGTTGCTGGTTCCACATATGAGCCACCGACTGGGTGGGGCAGGTCAGCTCGTCCACCCCGCTGTTGAAGACGTACATCTGGCATACGTGCATCGTCAGGGTCGTGCGCCGTCGTTCGCGACGATCGATACGCGGGCCAAGCCACACCGGTCACACCCGCACCGGAAACGAGGCGGTAGTAGTTGTTACGAAACGACATCGCATGCGATATCACCGATCGATGCCGGGGCGGCTTCGGGCCGGTGATAGCGCAGACGATATCCATTTCAACGCGACCCACATCCTTCAGACAGAGGCTGTTGAGGCTGACGTGACCAGTGATACCTGGCGGATCGTTCGCGTCGGCAGCCACGACCTGTCACCACACGTGCGGCACCAGGCGACAGCGATCCGTCTGCGTGTACTCACGGTAGCCGTCCACTTCCTCGCGGAGCAGCTTTTCCTCGTCGCGGACACGCCAGGCAAGCACCAGGAGGGCGGACACGACAAAAACGAGTCCCCAGTAGGAACCAAGCGCAAGGGGCACGCCCACCACCGTCTCGCCGCTGGCCGCGCGCACCATCGGCGCCGTTCTCACCCTGCGGCAAACCCTGTTCAACGATCTCGCCCTCACCACGCCGCTAGCCGCTTGAGGACCCCACGCAAGTCGGCCATTTCACATCGACAACAATTTGTCGGAAGTTGATCCTCAAGCCATCCAGCAGGAAGCACCCGGTGATGAGTAGCCCGACGAGTACCCCGCCCCAGGTGCAGTTGCTGACGCGCGACGGCTGCCCCGGCTGCGCGCGGGCGTACGGCCAGCTGAGCGAGCTGGCCGCCGAGCTCGGCTTCGACCTGCACACCGTCGACGTCGACACTGCCGCGGCGGCGGGAGATACCGCACTGCGCGCGGAGTTCGGCGACCGGCTGCCGGTGGTGCTGCTCGACGGGCATGAGCACAGCTACGGGGAGATCGACGAGGCTCGGCTGCGCGCGGACCTGGCCCAGCGGGGGTAAGCCGGCGAATTTGGCGACCCCGCTGGTGAACATCTACCGTGGTAGGCAGTTTGTTCACTGGTGACAGCGAGGAGCGGGCCAAGTGATACTGCCATGAGCGTCCTGCTCTTCGGGGTCTCCCATCGCAGCGCCCCGATCTCGGTTCTCGAGCAACTCAGCGCCGACGAATCCGATCAGGTCAAGGTCGTTGCCCAAGTGCTGCAGTCGCCGCTGGTGACCGAGGCGATGATGCTGTCGACCTGTAACCGGGTGGAAGTCTATGCCGTGGTCGACGCATTCCACGGCGGCTTGTCGGTCATCGGGCAGGTGCTCGCCGAATACTCCGGCATGCCGATGGGGGATCTGACCAAACACGCCTACGTCCGCTACAGCGAAGCCGCTGTCGAGCATTTGTTCGCGGTCGCCAGCGGCCTGGACTCGGCGGTCGTCGGCGAGCAACAGGTGCTCGGGCAGGTGCGTCGCGCCTACGCCGCCGCCGAAGCCAACCACACCGTCGGGCGGGTGCTGCACGAGCTGGCCCAGCGGGCGTTGTCGGTCGGCAAGCGGGTGCACACCGAAACCGGTATCGACGCTGTCGGCGCGTCGGTGGTGTCGGTCGCACTGGGGATAGCCGACCGGCAGCTAGGGGACGCCGGGCTGGCTGGTCGGACCGCGGCCGTCATCGGTGCCGGGGCGATGGGCGCACTGTCGGCGTCGCACCTGGCCCGCGCCGGCGTCGCCCACATCTACGTCGTCAACCGGTCGCTGCAGCGGGCGCAGCGGCTGGCCCGCAGGATCCGCGGCATCGGCACCCGATCCGAGGCGCTACCACTCGACGGCGTAGCCACCGCGCTGGCGGCCGCCGACGTCGCGGTGACCTGTACCGGGGCGGTGCGCCCGGTGGTATCGCTGGCCGACGTGCACCACGCGCTGGCCGGTGCTCGCCGCGATGAAATAACCCGGCCGCTGGTGATCTGTGACCTGGGTATGCCGCGTGACGTCGATGCCGCGGTGGCCGGGTTGCCGGGCGTCCGGGTCGTCGACATGGACCGAGTACAGCAGGAGCCGTCGGCGCGAGTGGCCGCGGCTGACGCAGAAGCCGCACAAGCCATCGTCGGGAGCGAGGTCGCAACGTATCTGGCCGGCCAGCGGATGGCCGAGGTGACGCCGACAGTGACTGCACTGCGCCAACGCGCCGCCGAAGTGGTCACCGCCGAGTTGCTGCGCCTAGACCATCGGTTGCCCGGGCTGGACACCTCCCAGCGCGAGGAGGTGGCACGCACCGTGCGCCGCGTGGTGGACAAGCTGCTGCATGCGCCTACTGTGCGGGTTAAGCAGCTGGCCGGCTCACCCGGCGGCGACAGTTACGCCGAGGCGCTGCGTGAGCTCTTCGAACTCGATCCGCACGCTGTGGATGCGGTCGCCACTGCTGGTGAAATACCTGCGGCACCAAACGGTTTCGACGCCCGCGCCGAAGCCGGGCGTCCCGAGTAGCGGCTTTGGCCCCCGTCATCCGGATAGGCACCCGGGGCAGCGTCCTGGCCACCACCCAGGCCGGCGTCGTCGCCGACGCCCTGGCGGCGCGCGGCCACCCCGCGGAACTGGTCGTTATCACCACCGAGGGTGACCGGTCGTCCGAACCGATCGCCAGCCTCGGGGTGGGGGTGTTCACCGCGGCGCTGCGAGAAGCCATCGATGATGGCCGGGTCGATGCAGCGGCGCACTCGCACAAAGATCTGCCCACCGCCGACGATCCGCGGTTCGTTATCGCCGCGATTCCGCCGCGCGAAGACCCCCGCGACGCGGTGGTCGCCCGGGCCGGGCTGACCCTGGCGGAGCTGCCGGCGGGCTCGGTGGTGGGCACGTCGTCGCCCCGGCGGGCCGCGCAGCTTAGCGCATTGGGTCTCGGTTTGGAAATTCGGCCCCTACGAGGCAACCTAGATACCAGGTTGAACAGGGTAAGCAGCGGAGATCTCGACGCCATCGTGGTGGCCCGGGCGGGTCTGGCCCGGCTGGGCCGCCTCGACGTCGTCACCGAGACGCTGGATCCGGTGCAGATGTTGCCGGCTCCAGCGCAGGGTGCGCTCGCGGTCGAATGCCGCGCCGGCGACACTGCGTTGGCGACGTTGCTGGCGGAGTTGGACGACGCCGACACCCGGGTCGCGGTCACCGCGGAGCGTGCCCTGCTCGCCGAACTGGAGGCGGGTTGTTCCGCGCCGGTGGGTGCGATCGCCGAGGTGGTCGACTCCATCGATGAGGACGGGCGCGTCTTCGAGGAGCTGTCGCTGCGCGGTGGCGTGGCGGCGCTGGACGGATCCGACGTGATCCGTGCGTCCGGCATCGGTAGCCCCGCCCGGGCCCGGGAGCTGGGGGTCTCGGTGGCTGCGGAGCTGTTCGAGCTGGGCGCGCGCGATCTGATGGCATCGGATAACGCGGCGCGGTGAGACACCCGCGCTGGGAAGTGGAGTGACAGATGGCTCGCCAAGTGAGCGTGCGAGGGCGAAGGTCCAAGCCGGGCCGCATCGTGTTCGTCGGCTCGGGCCCCGGTGACCCGGGCCTGTTGACCATGCGGGCGCGAACGGTGCTGACGAACGCCGCGTGTGTGTTCACCGACCCGGACGTGCCCGAGTCGGTGCTTGCGCTGGTCGGCACGGACTTGCCCCCGGTCGCCGGTCCGGAGCCGGCCGACGCCCAGATTGCCGGAGAGGTCGCAGAGGCCGGAGGGGCCAGCTGCGGCAAGAACGTCGGGTCCGACGCCCCGGTGGTTCCCGGCCGCCCGGACATCCGGCTGGCCCTGGGCAGCCCCGCCGAGGTCGCCAAGGCCCTGACCGCTGAGGCGCGGTCGGGCGCGGTCGACGTGGTGGTGCGGCTGGTGGCCGGCGACCCGCTCTCGGTGGACACGGTGATCACCGAGGTGACCACCGTGGCCCGCACCCAGCTGCACTTCGAGATCGTTCCCGGCTTGCCCGTCACCAGCGCGGTGCCGACCTATGCGGGCCTGCCGCTCGGTTCCTCGCACACGGTCGCCGATGTGCGTGGCGACGCAGACTGGGGAGCGCTGGCTGCCGCCCCGGGACCGTTGATTCTGCTGGCCACCGCCGCGCACGTGGCCGACGCGGCACGCACCTTGATCGAGTACGGGCTTGCCGATTCCACCCCGTGTGTGGTCACGACAGCCGGCACCACCTGTTGGCAGCGCTCGGTGGAATCCACCTTGCACGGGCTGACCGACCCCGCCGCTCTGGCCGGCATCGACCAAGCGGGCCTGGCCGACTCCGCTGTTGAAGCCGAGCAGCAGGCTGCTCCGGCCGGCCCGCTGGTGGTGACCATCGGCAAGACGGTGACCAATCGCGCCAAGCTGAACTGGTGGGAGAGCCGGGCGCTATACGGCTGGACCGTGTTGGTGCCGCGTACCAAGGACCAGGCCGGCGAGATGAGCGAGCGGCTGGTGGCACACGGTGCGCTGCCGGTCGAGGTGCCCACCATCGCCGTGGAGCCGCCCCGCAGTCCCGCGCAGATGGAAAGGGCTGTCAAGGGTTTGGTGGACGGCCGCTACCAATGGGTGGTGTTCACCTCCACCAACGCGGTGCGCGCGGTGTGGGACAAGTTCGGCGAGTTCGGACTGGACGCCCGGGCGTTCTCCGGGGTGAAGATCGCCTGTGTCGGTGAAGCGACCGCCGACCGGGTTCGCGCATTCGGAATCAGTCCTGAGCTGGTGCCGTCGGGCGAACAGTCGTCGCTGGGACTGCTCGACGAATTCCCGCCCTATGACGACGTTTTCGACCCTGTGAACCGCGTGCTGTTGCCGCGCGCCGACATCGCCACCGAGACGTTGGCGGAGGGCCTGCGGGAGCGCGGCTGGGAGATCGAGGATGTGACCGCCTACCGCACCGTGCGAGCGGCGCCGCCGCCGGCCGCCACCCGGGAAATGATCAAAACCGGTGGCTTCGACGCGGTGTGCTTCACGTCGAGCTCAACCGTGCGCAACCTGGTCGGTATCGCCGGCAAGCCGCACGCCCGGACCATCGTGGCCTGCATCGGCCCCAAGACCGCCGAGACCGCTGCCGAGTTCGGCCTGCGGGTCGACGTACAGCCCGACGTCGCGGCGGTGGGCCCGCTGATCGACGCGCTGGCCGAACACGCCGCCCGGCTGCGCGCCGAGGGCGCGCTGCCGCCGCCGCGCAAGAAGAGCCGCAGGCGCTAGTGGCGACTGCTCGCGCGGCGGAGCCGGGCACAGCTGGTCGCCACTCAACGAGCGTCAGCGGCCCGCGGCAGCGCCCGCGTCGGCTCCGCTCCACACCGGCGTTGCGCCGCCTGGTGGCGCAGACATCTTTGGAACCACGACATCTGGTGTTGCCGATGTTCGTCGCCGACGGCATCGAGGCGCCGCGACCCATCCGCTCCATGCCCGGCGTGGTCCAGCACACCCGCGACTCGCTGCGTGCTGCCGCCGCCGACGCGGTGGCCGCCGGGGTCGGCGGGTTGATGCTGTTCGGAGTGCCCCAGCAAGCGGACAAAGACAGCACCGGAACCGTCGGTATCAGCCCCGAGGGTGTGCTCAACGTGGCTCTGCGCGACCTGGCCGCCGATCTGGGTGACGCCACCGTGCTGATGGCCGACACGTGTCTTGACGAGTTCACCGACCACGGACACTGCGGGGTGCTGGACGGGGCCGGCAGAGTCGATAATGACGCCACAGTGGCCCGCTACGTGGAACTGGCTGTGGCGCAAGCCCATTCGGGTGCCCAGGTGGTCGGACCCAGCGGCATGATGGACGGTCAGGTCGGTGCCATCCGTGACGGGCTGGATTGCGCCGGGTACTCGCACGTGGTGATCCTGGCCTACGCCGCGAAGTTCGCGTCGGCGTTCTACGGCCCGTTCCGCGACGCGGTGGCCTCCGACTTGTCCGGAGATCGTCGCACCTATCAGCAGGATCCCGGCAACGCCTGCGAAGCGCTGCGCGAGGTCTCCCTCGACCTCGACGAAGGCGCCGACATCGTGTTGGTCAAACCCGCGCTGGGCTACCTCGATATCGTCTCAGCTGTCGCGGACACGTCCCCGGTACCGGTGGCCGCCTACCAGGTGTCCGGCGAATACGCGATGATCTCCGCGGCGGCCGCCAACGGCTGGATCGACGGCCGTGCCGCGGCGCTGGAGTCGCTGGTGAGTATCCGCCGTGCCGGCGCCGATATCGTGCTGACCTACTGGGCCGCCGAGGCGGCGGGCTGGCTGGCATGACCGGGCCACCGACCTGGCCGCAGCCGCCCGGCTGGCAGCCCGCGCAACCGCCGCCGGCCGCCCGGCCGGAGCGGCCGGCCCGTCCGGTGGACGTCGACACCGGGTTCTGGTTGTGGCTGGCGGCGCTGCCGGTGATGCTGACCGGCTACGTGGTCAACCTGCTGACGTCGCCGGTGGTCGGTGCGACGGAAGCGCGCTATCCGGTCGTCGTACTGATCGCCGTCGTGGTGGGCGTGGTGGTGGGCGCGGTGGTCGTGACCTTCCTGGTGCTGATGCGCTGGGGTTACCGGTGGGCCCGCACCGCGTTGACCGGCGGTGGTGTGGCCGCAGTCGTGTACGCGGTCAGCGGCCTGTTCGGCGCCGACCAGCGGACGGTGGTCGCAGTGACCGCAGCGGTCACCGGCATCGTCGGCTCTGTCTTGATCGCCGGGGGAACCTTCTTGCTGCACCGCAGGGACGCCCAGGAGTACTTCAACCGGTGATCGGGGCTGCAGTGAGCCGGGCTGGCTGCTGGCTCATCGACGGCGCGTACACCATACTGAGTCAATTCCCGATGTCCTGACGGTGAGAGTCAAGTGAACCCCACGACGAACCCCCCGCCGTTGTTCTACGAGCCCGGCGCCAGCTGGTACTGGGTGCTGGCCGGCCCGGCCACGGCCCTGGCCATGGCCGTGATCCAGAATTCCAGCGGCTACGGGTTGAACCCACTGATTCCCGGCCTGTTCCTGGTACTGGTATCCGCCTTTGTCGCGGTGCAGGTCAAGGCGGCGCGCATTCACACCTCTGTCGAGCTCACCGATCAGACGTTGCGCCAGGGCACCGAAACCATCCGGGTCGGCGACATCGTCCGGGTGTATCCAGAGCCGGCGAAGCCGGCCCACCGGGCGGAACACCCGGAGAAGTGGCAGACGGCCCGGGCGTTGGGGGAACTCAGCGGGGTACCGCGCGGCCGGGTCGGCATCGGGTTGGGGCTCACCGGGGGACGTACCGCCCAGGCCTGGGCTCGTGGTCATCAGCGGTTGCGGGCGGCGCTCGTCCCGCTGGTGCCGTACCACCCTGACCACCCTGACCACCCTGACCACCCCGACCACCCCGACCACCCTGACCACCCTGACCACCCCGACACTGACGACGCCGACACCGACGGGCCGCAGTGGTGAGCGCGCCCGCAGCCCGGGCCGCAACCCGAGCCGCAGCCGAACTCGGACTGGCCTGCGCGGCCGCGCTCGGCTGCACAGTGAGCGCAACACAGGTGCGTTCCACGGTGCCGGTGGCGCCTGTCGCCGCCGGTGAGCCGGCCACCACCTCGGTGACATACGATCCGCAGCTGTTGCTGCTGACACTGCTGCTGGCATCGGTCGCCGGTGTGCTGGCGGTGGTCGGCGCGGCTCGATGGGTCCGGGCCCGGCGGTGGCGCAAGAATTCCACTGTGACCGCTGTGACCGGGGCCACGTTGTCCTAATACCCCAGGGGGGGTATGACCGGGGGCGTGACCACTACCGATCTCGAATTGCGCGGCATGACGTGCGCCTCGTGTGCCGCCCGGGTGGAACGTGACCTCAATTCCCTCGACGGGGTGCGCGCCACGGTGAACTTCGCGGTGGAACGGGCCCATGTCGAACACGAACCCACGGTGTCGGCTGCCGATCTGGTCCGCGCCGTGCAATCCAGCGGCTACGCCGCGTCGGTCATCGGCACAGTCGGCACAGCCAGCTCAGACGGCTCAGATCATCGCGACGCACACACCGGCATAACGGCTGAGCTGCGAGCGCGGTTGCTCGGCTCGGCGGTGCTGGGGATACCGGTGGTGGCGCTGTCGATGGTGATGGCCTGGCACTTCACCGGTTGGCTGTGGCTGGTTTTGGCGCTGACCACCCCCATTGTGCTGTGGGGCGGCTATCCGTTCCACCGTGCCGCGGTGCGCAACGCACTGCACGGCGCCTCCACGATGGACACCCTGGTGTCACTGGGCACGCTGGCCGCCTATCTGTGGTCGGCGGCTGCGGTGATCACCGGTCTTGCTTTCCGGGGAGGCCATGTCTACTTCGAGGTGGCCGCAGCGGTGACGGTGTTTCTGCTCGCCGGCCGCTATGCCGAGTCGCACGCCAAACGCTCGGCCGGCGCGGCGCTGCGCGCGCTGCTGACCCTAGGCGCCAAGGACGCCGCGGTCATGCGGCGCGGCCCAGCTGGTCAAGCCGGCCTCACGGAGGTGCGGGTGCCGATCGACCAACTGCGGGTGGGCGACGTCATCGTGGTCCGGCCCGGCGAGCGTGTCGCCACTGACGGCGTCGTCATTGACGGCACCACCGCCCTGGACACCTCGGCGATGACCGGCGAGGTGGTGCCCGTCGACGTCGGCGTCGGCGACCAGGTGCTGGGCGGGGCCCTGAACACCTACGGACTGGTGCTGGTGCGGGCGAGCAAGGTCGGTGCCGACACCCAGCTGGCCCGGATGGCCAAACAGGTGGCCGACGCCCAGAACGGCAAGGCATCGGTGCAGCGGCTGGCCGACCGCGTCTCGGCGGTGTTCGTGCCCGCCGTGCTGGCGATCGCCGCGCTCACCCTGGCCGGCTGGCTGGTGGCGGGCCAGCCCCCTGCAGCCGCGTTCACCGCCGCCATCGCGGTGCTGATCATCGCCTGCCCGTGCGCGCTGGGCCTGGCCACCCCGACCGCCATCCTGGTCGGTACCGGGCGCGGCGCGCAGCTGGGCATCCTGATCAAGAATCCGCAGGTGCTAGAGACCGTCAAGGACATCGACACCGTCGTGTTCGACAAGACCGGAACGGTCACCACCGGTGTGATGACCGTGGGCACCATGGCCGTCAGCCGGGGTGAAGACCCGAACACGGTGCTGAAGCGGGCCGCCACCGTCGAAACCGGCTCGGAGCATCCGATCGCCGCCGCCATTGTGGGGGCCGCCGCCGCCGCGCAGTTGCCGCTCGGGCGGGTGGAGGATTTCGCCAACCGGCCCGGCCGTGGCGTGACCGGCGTAGTGGACGGGGTGCAGGTCGACATCACCCGGTCGGCCGCCGCCCACGAGACCGGAACAGCAGTCGAGGTGTCCTGGGGCGATCAGGTGCGCGGCATCATCACCTTGACCGACACCGTGAAGGGAAGCAGCGCCGCTGCGATCAAAGAGCTCAAGGCGATGGGCATCGTCCCCGTGCTGCTCACCGGAGACGGTCGCGCGGCGGCCCGGAAAGTGGCCGCCGAAGTCGGGATCGACCCGGCCAACGTCATCGCCGACTTGTTGCCCACCGACAAAGCCGACGCGATCAAGCGGCTGCAGGCCGACGGCCGTCGGGTGGCGATGGTCGGCGACGGCGTCAACGACTCGGTGGCACTGGCCACCGCCGATATCGGGATGGCGATGGGCACCGGCACCGACGCCGCCATCGAGGCTGGCGACCTGACGCTGGTGCGTGGCGACTTGAGCACCGTACCGGCCGCGCTGCGGCTCTCGGCGCGCACCCTGCGCATCATCAAGGAGAACCTGTTCTGGGCGTTCGGTTACAACGTCGCGGCGATCCCGCTGGCCGCGGTCGGATTGCTGAACCCGATGATCGCCGGTGCGGCGATGGCCTGCTCGTCGCTGCTGGTGGTCACCAACAGCCTGCGGCTGCGCCGGTTCGCCCGCAGCTAATCCGGCGAGCAGACGCTAAAGCCCCCAAAATCGGGCGGTTCTGGGGGGCTTTAGCGTCTGCTCGCCGGGCGATCGGGTCACGAGGACAGCCACGCAAGCTCCGACGGCAGGTGCTCGCGCCAGAACGACACGTCGTGCCCACCCGGGTAAAACCCACCGGCCGGCGGCGTGCGCAGTTGCCCG
>NZ_JBYCLE010000600.1:0-1578 GCF_057473765.1 Mycobacterium sp. TH-M106
GGCCTTCCGGGATGACCAGCCTGCCCACCCGGTTCTCCTTGTCGGTGAGGCGCTGCACCGCCGACGCCGCCGAGATCTCGGTGCGGACCCGGTAGAAGCCGGGCTGAATCGCCACGACCTTGTCGTTGCCGTGCGCGGCGTCGACGAACGCCTTGACGGTGGCGACCACGTGCTGCTTGTACAGCGTCTCGCCGATCGCGGTGGTCGAGTCGCCGGGGCTCACCTCGATCACCAGATCATGCTTGCCTTCGCCGCGATAGTCGGTGACCGGGCCGGACAGGCCGTGCCACAGCTTGGAGCCGAGGAAAACGGCCGCCACGGCGATCACCGTCAGCAGTGTGGTGGCCAGCCCCAGCACGAGGCGCCTCCGGCGGCGGCCGTGCTCGGCGCGCTTGCGCGCGGCGCGAGGCATCCGGTGCCGGGGGGGACCTACCGCCACCGGCCGGGCCCGATCACGCCGCCGCTCAGCCATCGCCGGCCTCCTCGGCTTCCGGCGGCGGCACCGGCGCCACCGGCCCGGCGGCACGGCGCTCGTCGAGCCAGCTCTGCAAGATCGCCACCGCCGCAGCCTGGTCGACGACCGCGCGTCGACTTGTGGACCGCACCCCCGCCGCACGCAGCGAGCGCTGGGCGCTCACCGTGGTCAGCCGCTCGTCGGCCAACCGCACCGGAATCGGCGCTATGCGACGCGCCAGCGCGTCGGCCAGTCCGATGGCGTCGCGGGCGGCCGGGCCGATCCGGTCGGCCAGGGTGCGCGGCAGCCCCACGACCACCTCGACGGCGTCCAACTCGGCGACCAGGCGGGCCAGCCGGCGCAGATGCGCGCCGGAGCGGTCACGGCGAACGGTCTCCACCGGGGTGGCCAAAATGGCATCCGGGTCAGTGCAGGCCACCCCGATGCGCACCGCTCCGACATCGACGCCGAGACGTCGTCCGCGACCGGGATCGTCGGAATCCCTGGGCCGGTCGGGAGCACGATCGCGCGGAGTGGTCATCAGGGCCGGCTCTGCGCAATCTCGGCCCGGACGGCGTCGAGAGCAGCGTCGATGCCCGATGGATTCCTTCCCGACCCCTGTGCCAGGTCGGCCTTTCCACCGCCCCGCCCGTCCACCGCCGAAGCCAGCCGCTTGACCAGATCGTCGGCACGCAAACCCAGTTCCTGAGCGGCCCGGTTGACGGTCGCCGCATAGGCCACGGCACCATCACCCTCGGCGACCAACACCACCACCGCCGGATCGGCACCCAGCCTGGCGCGGACGTCGCCGGCCAGCGAGCGCAGGTCGGCTGCCGTCATGCCGCCGGGCAGCCGCTGCGCCACCACCCGGACATCGCCGATGCGTTCGGCCTCGGCGGCGGCGCCGGCCGCGGCGGCGCGTGCCGACGTCAGCCGAATGCGTTCGAGTTCGCGTTCGGCCGCCTTGAGCCGGTCCACCAGGTTGGCCACCCGGGCCGGCACCTGCGCGGAGGGCACCTTCAGCGATGCCGCCAGCCCGGCCATCAATGCCCGCTCCTTGGCCAGGTGCCGAAACGACTCCAGCCCGACATAGGCCTCCACCCGGCGCACCCCGGAGCCGACCG
>NZ_JBYCLE010000601.1:0-9305 GCF_057473765.1 Mycobacterium sp. TH-M106
AAGGCGATCCCGGCGGGCGGGTTCTGCGACATCGCCGGGATGACCGCGGTCGAAGAGCTGGCACCCGAAGAACGCGACCGGGCCATGTACAAACAGCAGACCTGGAAGCGGGTCGCGGTGCTCGCCGCCGGTCCGGGGATGAACTTCGTCATCGGTCTGGTGTTGATCTACGCCATCGCGGTGGCCTGGGGCCTGCCCAACCTGCATCCGCCCACCTCGGCGATCGTCGGCGAAACCGCTTGTGTCGCACCAGAAATCACCAAGGGCGAGCTGGGCAAGTGTGCTGGCCCCGGACCCGCCGCGCTAGCGGGCATCCAGCGAGGTGACGTCATCGTGAAGGTCGGCGACACCGACGTGGCCAGCTTCGACGAGATGGCCGCCGCGGTGCGCAAGCAGCACGGTGTGACGCCGATCGTCATCGAACGTGACGGTGTCACGATGACCAAATACGTCGACGTCACCCCCACCCGGCGCTGGATCACCGACGGCGCCGGTAGCTCGCACGGCGGTGACGCTGCTCCCGCCACGGTCGGCGCCATCGGGGTGGGCGCCGCGCAGGTCGGGCCCACCCACTACAACCTGGTCTCCGCGGTGCCGGCCACGTTCGCGTTCACCGGGGATCTGGGGGTGGAGCTGGGCAAGTCGCTGGCCGCCATCCCGAGCAAGACCGGCGCTCTGGTGCACGCCATCGGAAACCCCAATGGCCCGCGCGACCCCGAGACTCCGCTCAGCGTCGTCGGTGCGTCCATCATCGGCGGTGACACCGTCGATCACGGACTGTGGGTGGCGTTCTGGTTCTTCCTGGCGCAACTGAACTTCATCCTGGGTGCGCTCAATCTGGTGCCGCTGCTGCCGTTCGACGGCGGGCACATCGCGATCGCAGTGTTCGAGAAGATCCGCAACACGGTCCGCTCGGTGCGCGGTCTGGCCGCGGCAGCACCGGTGAACTATCTCAAGCTGATGCCGGCGACTTACGTAGTCTTGACCGTGGTGGTCGGCTACATGCTGTTGACCGTGACCGCCGACGTGATCAATCCGATCCGGCTGTTCTGAGGAGGACCGGTGAGCAGTGGCCTGTCGCCACGCCGCAAGACCCGCCAGTTGATGGTCGGCAAGGTCGGGGTGGGCAGCGACTACCCCATTTCGGTGCAGTCGATGACCACCACCAAAACCCACGACATCGACGCCACGCTGCAGCAGATCGCCGAGTTGACCACGGCCGGCTGCAACATCGTGCGGGTGGCCTGCCCACGTCAGGAGGACGCCGAGGCACTGCCGGCCATCGCCCGCAAGAGCCAGCTCCCGGTGATCGCCGACATCCACTTCCAGCCCCGCTACATCTTCGCCGCGATCGACGCAGGCTGTGCGGCGGTGCGGGTCAACCCGGGCAACATCAAGGAGTTCGACGGGCGGGTCGCCGAGGTCGCCAAAGCGGCTGGCGCCGCCGGGGTTCCGATCCGCATCGGTGTCAACGCCGGGTCGCTGGACGAACGGTTCTTGCGCAAGTACGGCAAGGCCACCCCCGAGGCGCTGGTGGAATCGGCGCTCTGGGAGGCGTCGCTCTTCGAGGAGCACGGTTTCTCCGACATCAAGATTTCCGTCAAGCACTCCGACCCGGTGGTGATGGTGGCTGCCTACCAGCAGTTGGCCGAGCAGTGCGACTACCCCCTGCACCTCGGTGTCACCGAGGCCGGTCCGGCGTTTCAGGGCACCGTCAAATCCGCGGTCGCGTTCGGGGCGTTGCTGTCCCAAGGCATCGGCGACACCATCCGGGTGTCGTTGTCGGCGCCGCCCGTCGAGGAGGTCAAGGTCGGCAACCAGATCCTGGAGTCGCTGAACCTGCGGCCCCGCGGGCTGGAGATCGTGTCGTGTCCGTCGTGCGGGCGGGCGCAGGTCGACGTCTACAAGCTGGCCAATGAAGTCACCGCCGCTCTAGAGGGGCTGGACGTGCCGCTGCGGGTGGCGGTGATGGGCTGCGTGGTCAACGGCCCCGGTGAGGCCCGCGAGGCAGATCTGGGCGTGGCGTCGGGCAACGGCAAGGGCCAGATCTTCGTGCACGGCGAGGTGGTCAAGACCGTTCCGGAGTCCCAGATCGTCGAGACGCTGATCGAGGAGGCGCTGCGGTTGGCCTCGGAGATGGGAGAAATGGGGCACCACCCCACAGCCGACGGCTGAGGCAGCCGAAGTAGCCGAGACTCCGGACGCTTCTACCGGCGGTTCGCCCACGGTGACCGTAAGCTGATGAGAGCTGGATCGGGCCGCCCGGCCGTCAGTTCGCAGACAGAGTCACCGAAAGAGTCAGAATGTCGGCTCCACCGATTTTTCGCCTGGTCGATGAGCGACGAGTCTCGGTGGTGCGCGACGCCCGGGACGCAGCAGCCGTGTGGCGGGTGCTCGACCAGGATCCGGTCGGGTCGTGCATGGTCGCCGCACGAGTCGCCGATCATGGTGTGGACCCCCCGTCGATCGGTGGTGAACTGTGGACGCGGCGCGGTGTCGACGAGTCACTGTGCTACTCGGGCGCCAATCTCGTTCCGCTGAAAGGCAAGTCGGCGGACCTGAACGCGTTCGCCGACAAGGCGATGAGCACCGTGCGGCGCTGCTCGTCGCTGGTTGGCCGGGCCGAACTGGTGCTGCCGATGTGGCGGCGGCTGGAGCATGCCTGGGGCCCGGCCCGTGACGTGCGGCGCAGCCAACCGTTGATGGCATTGCGCAGCATGCCGAACTGTCCGCTCGACACCAAGGTGCGCCAGGTGCGGCCGGATGAACTGGACGCCTACCTGGCGGCCGCTGTCGACATGTTCATCGGCGAGGTGGGGGTGGACCCGCGGCTCGGCGACGGCGGACACGGCTACCGCCGCCGGGTGGCCAACCTGATCGCGGCCGGCCGGGCCTGGGCTCGCTTCGAACAGGGCAAGGCGGTGTTCAAGGCCGAGGTGGGATCGCAGTCGCCGGCGGTCAGTCAGATTCAGGGAGTATGGGTCCATCCGGAGCGACGCGGCCATGGGCTGGGCTCTGCCGGCACCGCGATGCTGGCGTCGGTGATCGTCGGCACCGGGCGGATCGCCAGCCTGTACGTGAACGACTTCAACCTGGTGGCCCGGGCTACCTACGAGCGGGTGGGGTTCACCCCGGTGGGCACTTTCGCGACCGTACTGCTCGACTGAGCCGGTGGGACGTCGCCCGAGATTGCGCGTAGGGCGGTGGAATCGCGCCGTGGGCAGCCATGGGTGCAATCTCAACCAACGGGCTGCAGATAACGGTTTGGTGTCGGTGCGCCTTCACCCACGTCGACGTGACAGCTCGTAACATCAGCCACAATGACAACTTCGACAACACTGGCCTCACGCATGGGCGGTCTTGTGGCGGTGGTGGTGACCGCAGGCTGCGTTGTCCAGGCCTGCACTCCCCGCCCGGACGGTCCCGGCCCGGTTGCCGAGCGGTTTTTCGCCGCGTTGGCCACCGGCGACACCTCGACCGCCGCCCAGCTCAGCGATGATCCCGTCGTTGCCCGCGAGGCGCTCAACGCCGCCTGGGCCGGGCTGCAGGCCACCCACCTGGACGCACATATTCTCGGCTCCCACTACACCGATGACACCGGCACCGTGACTTACCACTACGACTGGGAGCTGCCCAAGCATCGGCGGTGGGCCTACGACGGCCAGCTGAAGATGGTGCGCAACGAGGGCCGCTGGGAGGTCCGCTGGACCGCCTCCGGCCTGCACCCCAAACTGGGGGAGCACCAGACCTTCGCGCTGCGAGCCGATCCGCCACGACGTGCCTCGGTCACCGAAGCCGGTGGCACCGACGTGCTGGTTCCTGGCTATCTGCATCACTATCAACTGGACGCCGGCCGGGCGGGCGGCGACCTGATCCGCACCGCCCGCGCGGTGGTCGAGGCGCTGCAGCCGTTCGACGACACCCTGAACGACCCGCAACGGCTCGCCGAAGAGGCCAGCTCCTCGGTGACGCCGCTGGACCTGGTCACTCTGCGCAGCGACGACAACAGCCGGGTTGCCCCAGTGATCGGTGAGCTGCCCGGCGTCGTGCTCAGCTCCCAGCCGGTATTGCTTTCGACCGACGACAATTTCGCACCGGCCATCATGGCGGAGATCAAGAAAGCCGTGGTCGACCAACTGGACGGTGAGGCGGGCTGGCGCGTGGTCAGCGTCAACCAGAACGGTGTCGACGTCGACGTACTGCACGAGGTCGCGCCGTCGCCGGCGCCGTCGACCAGGATCAGCCTGGAACGTGGCGTGCAGAATGCCGCCCAGCATGCGGTCAACACCAGGGGAGCCAAAGCGATGATGGTGGTGATCAAACCATCGACCGGGCAGATCCTGGCCGTCGCCCAGAACGCCGCCGCCGACGCCGACGGCTCGGTCGCCACCACCGGCCTGTATCCACCCGGCTCGACGTTCAAGATGATCACCGCCGGCGCGGCGATGGAACGGGAGATGGCCGCCCCGCAGACGCTGCTCGGCTGCCCCGGCGAGATCGACATCGGCCACCGGACTATTCCCAACTACGGCGGGTTCGACTTGGGCGTGGTACCGATGTCGCGGGCGTTCGCCAATTCCTGCAACACCACGTTCGCCGAATTGGCCAGCCGAATGCCGCCGCGGGCGTTGACGCAGTCGGCCACCCGCTACGGCATCGGGGTCGACTACCTCATCGACGGCATCGCCACCGTGACCGGCTCGGTGCCGCCGACGGTCGATGTCGCCGAGCGCACCGAAGACGGGTTCGGTCAAGGCAAGGTGCTGGCCAGTCCGTTCGGCATGGCGATGGTCGCCGCCACGATAGCGGCCGGCAGAATGCCGGTGCCCTGGCTGATCGCGGGTGGGCGCCCGACGACGGTCCACGGCGACGTCACTGCGATCCCGCCACGCACCCTGGACGGCCTGCGCTCGATGATGCGACTGGTAGTGACCGAGGGCACCGCCCGTGACGTCGCCAACTGCGGCGAGGTATTCGGTAAGACCGGCGAGGCCGAATTCCCGGGCGGATCGCATTCCTGGTTCGCCGGCTATCGCGGCGACCTGGCGTTCGCGGCGCTGATCGTCGGCGGCGGCACCTCCGAATACGCGGTGCGGATGACCAAGGTGATGTTCGATTCGCTGCCGGCTGACTTTCTGGCCTGACCGCCAAGGCTTGAGCGCGGCAGCGTTGAGCGCCGCTGAGCGCGGCTGTGTCGACCAGCGTCATTAAGCTAACGGTATGCCCACCCGCGCCGCCCTGTCCCCCGGCGTGCTATCCCCGACGCTGCCGGTGCCCAAGTCGATCCCGCGCCCGGAATATGTCGGCAAGCCCACTGCCGCCGAGGGCAGCGAGCCGTGGGTGCAGACCCCCGAGATCATCGACAAGATGCGAGTGGCCGGCCGGATTGCCGCGGGCGCGCTGGCCGAAGCCGGCCGGGCGGTCGCGCCGGGGGTGACCACCGACGCGCTGGACCGCGTCGTGCACGCCTACCTGATCGATCACGGCGCCTACCCGTCACCGCTGGGTTACAAGGGCTTCCCCAAGTCGTGCTGTACGTCGCTGAACGAGATCATCTGCCACGGAATCCCGGACTCGACGGTGATCGCCGACGGCGACATCGTCAACGTCGACGTCACCGCCTACCTCGACGGCGTGCACGGTGACACCAACGCGACGTTCCTGGCCGGCGACGTCTCGGAGGAGCACCGGTTGCTCGTCGAACGCACCCGCGAGGCGATGATGCGTGCGATTAAGGCGGTCAAGCCGGGCCGCGCCCTGTCGGTCATCGGGCGGGTCATCGAATCGTATGCAAACCGGTTCGGCTACAACGTCGTTCGCGATTTTACCGGTCATGGGATCGGCACCACCTTTCACAACGGTCTGGTGGTGCTGCACTACGACGAGCCCGCGGTGACCACGGTCATCGAGCCTGGGATGACGTTCACCATCGAACCGATGATCAACCTCGGCGGGCTGGACTACGAGATCTGGGACGACGGCTGGACGGTGGCGACCACGGACGGCAAGTGGACCGCACAGTTCGAGCACACCCTGGTTGTCACCGACGACGGAGCCGAAATTCTCACGAGGGTGTGAGCTGCTCAGCGGAAAACCGCCCCGCGACGGGCCCACTGGTTATAGCGTGCGTAGATGCCCTCGACGATGACCACCGTCGACGGGTTTCCCGTCCCGGTCAGCGTGGCCGGCCCAGAAGGGAGCCCCGTCGTGGTGATGCTGAGCGCCGCACAGCGCACACTCGCCGCCTACGACGCGATCTGCGCAAGGCTGCACACAGCGCACCTGCGCACCGTCGTCGTCGGCCCCGAGCCGAAGCTGACACCGAAGTCGGTGGTCGGCATTCTCGATGCGCTCGACATCGGATGGGGCACCGTTTTCGGCGACCGGGCGGGTGCCGAGCTGGCGTGGGAACTGGCCGCGACGAGGCTGGACCGGTTCATCGGCTTGGTGGTCATCGACCGCGGCCATCCCCGTACGCCCGACGTCAACGGCGTCATCCGCGACGACCATTGCCCGCCGGTGGAGATCAACACCACCGTGCTGGTCAGCACCCCGGCCGCGCACGCGGTGGCCCGCGCCAGCCAGCAGTTCGTGTTGGGAGATTTACGCGTGGTGCAGTTGCTCAAACGGCGCAGCGCCCGGGAGTCCACCGCACAGGTGGCCGGCGAGATCGTGCTGCGCACCAGCACCTGGTGAGGATCGGCCGACGGCCGACGGCCTGCACCTAAAGTTTCTGCTGCGTCTGTTGTTTCAGACGAACAGTTGTATCGGGGATCCGCGGCGCAACGCGCCGCGCGGCCTTCGCGTCGCTGTCGGTGCCCGCCCCTATGCTGCGCGCATGCCACCATTACCTGCCCTCACCATCGGCCCCGCCGACCTGCGTTGCGACTTCGACGCCGCCACGATCACCCGCGGCGCCCGGTATGCCGAGGAAGGTCGGGTCCGAGACGTGTCCTGGGAGCACGACGGCCGCACCCTGAACGGAGCCTGCGTCGGCTCGCGCGGTCACGTGTACGGGGTCGATGTCTGCTTCGAGAACGTCGACGACCTGGTGATCGAGTGGGCCGACTGCGACTGCCCGGTCGGTGCCTTCTGCAAACATGCCGTCGCACTGCTGTTGACCGCGGCATCTGCTGGCCCGCAGCCGGCTGTTTCGGACCAGTGGCGCACGGTCCTGGCCCAGGTGCTCGACGAGCTGGCTGGCCCACCGTCCGACGCCGGCGCGCCGATGGGACTGGAATTCTCCCTCACCGCGGCCAGCCGGTACCTTCCCGGCGGCATGGTCTCTGTGCAGCCGGTGACCATCGGCAAGCGTGGCACTTGGATCAAGCGCGGCCTGAGCTGGCGGCGGCTGCTCTACGACGGCGCAGCGGGCGAGTTCGATCGTAACCAGTACCTGGCTGTCCGGGAACTCGCTCTCGCGTTGCGCCGGTCCGGTTCCGCGTTCTCCGCGCAAGCCCTGATCATCGATGGGGCACCGTCGGCGCTGTGGACGACGCTGATCGCCGCGCAGGACGCCGGGGTGGCGATGGTCGCCGGCAGTTCCAGCGGCTTGCGCGCGGTCGAGTTGATCAAAAACGCCCAGTTGCGCCTCGACTTCGCCGGCGACGACGCGGGCGGGGCGGTGATGTCGGCGACGTTGCTTGTCGACGGCGAGCGTACCGACCCGAGCGGCGTCACCCTGATCGGTCGGCCCAAACCGCACGGCATGCACCAGGTCTGCGATTCGGTGTTGCGGCTGGGCTCGTTCGACCCCATGCCGGGTCCCGGCATGCTCGACCTCCTCGCCAACCACAAGCAGGTGCACATTCCCGCCGAGAACGTCGACGAGGTCGCGCTGAGTGTTTTGCCGCGGTTGGCGAACACCGTGCCGGTAGAGGTCGAAGAGGGGCTGTTCGTTGCGCCCACCGTCACCGGACCGCTGCCGGTCTTGACCATCACGATGACTGGCGGCGGCGCCCGCGCGTTCTGGAGCATCCGCTACGACATCAACGACAAACACCACGATTTCGACCCTGATTCAGCGCCGCAGCCGACCGGCTACCGCGACGGCGCCGCGGAAGAAGCCAGCTGGCAGCGGATTGCACCCGCACTGCGGGCGGTGGCCACCGCGTCGCACACCTGGCCTGGGCAGGCCGCACAACGTGTGAAGCAGCGGATGGCCCGCGCTCTCGACGCCGCGGCAATCGCCGAGCTGCATGCGATCGACGGTGCCGGCGATCCGGCGGGGGCGGTCGCAGTGGCGTCGATCGCGACGTTGCGGGGCATGGTCGAGCTGACGGTGCCGGAGGCGGCGGTGCTGTGCGCGGAGATCATGCCGGAGTTGGACTGCCGTGCCGAGCTGACCGTCGAGATCGACGCGAACGCACCGGATTTCCGCGCAGCGCGAACCGACCCGCAGCTGGCTTTCGCCAGCGGTGAGGTCGAGCTTGCGGGCAGCGATTGGTTCGACCTGAACATCACCGTTGAGGTCGACGGGCACAGTGTGCCGCTACCCGAGGTGATCAGTGAACTAGCCTCGGGTGCAACGCATATGCTGCTGCCCGGCGGTGTGTACTTTCGGCTCAACAGCCCGGAGTTAGTCCGGTTGCGGGAGTTACTCGACGAAGCCCGTGCTCTCGGCGAGATCGACGGGGACAAGGTCAACGCCCAGTCGCTGAACGTCACACTCTGGGACGAGCTGCTCGCCCTCGGTGTCGTCGACCAGCAGGTGGGCCGGTGGCGGCAGAACCTGGCCCGGTTGTCCGCTGCCCGCCCCCCGGTGCCGGTCGACGTGCCGTGCGGGCTCGACGCCACGCTACGCGACTACCAGCGCGACGGCCTGGATTGGCTCTCGTTCCTGTGGGACAACGGCCTGGGCGGGGTGCTCGCCGACGACATGGGCCTGGGCAAGACGGTGCAGACGTTGGCGTTGATTACCCGTGCCGTCGGTGCGGGTGCTGGCAAGTTCCTGGTCGTGGCGCCGACCAGCGTGGTCGGCAACTGGGTCGCCGAGGCCGCCAGGTTCACTCCTGCGTTGAGCGCGGTCGCCATCAACGTCACCGACGCCCGGTCAGACCGCCCGCTGGCCGACCTGGTCGTCCAGGCCGACATCGTGGTGACCTCCTACACGCTGCTGCGCATCGACTTCGACGCCTACGCCGCGATCGACTGGGCCGGCGTCATTCTCGATGAGGCCCAGTTCGTCAAGAATCACAACAGCAAGACGCATCAGTGCGTGCGGCGGCTGGACGCCGCATTCAAACTGGCGATCACCGGCACCCCGATGGAGAACAATTTGATGGAGCTGTGGTCGCTGCTGTCGA
>NZ_JBYCLE010000602.1:0-15314 GCF_057473765.1 Mycobacterium sp. TH-M106
TTGGAAGCATGGGTGGGTCCACCATCGGCGTGGGCGATCGTGTGATCGAGGTCGCAATTGATGGCCGGCTCGTCGCAACCGGGAAACCGGCAGGTCAGATCTCGGCATCGGACGAACTTCGCCAGTGTTTTGGAGGGGTGATAGCCCGGTTCGGGTGCGGCATCGATCGGCGGGGTCAGCGGACGCAGCGTGGCCGAGCCGGCCAGATCACGGATCACTTCGGGCGGGATCAGCGCGTCAGCACCGATCAGCGACCCCGGGGTCTTTCCGGTGCCGTCCAGGGTGGCCTGCTCGGCGATGACGTTGATCACCACCGGCGACGGACCGGGTGTGCCGGCCGCCGGGCAATCAGGGCTCCCGCAGCGGCAGGCCAACCGGTCCGCGCCGGCGGCCAGGGCACCCATCGCGTCGGCGCGCCGCTGCTTGTGGGTGCGCGGATCGGCGTCGCACACGGTGGAGGCCAGCGCATTCAGCCTGGCATCGACGGCGTGCGCGTCGCTGCTTAACAGCCGCCCGAAGACCTCGCACAGGCCAGCGGCGCCGTTGCCGCCGTCCCAGATGGAAAACTCCCGGTCGGCCTGCTGCTCGCGGCGCCGGCGCAGCGCATCGGCGTCGGCACGGGCCACGACCTTGTCGACATAGCCGGAGAGCCGGCTGCGCGTCATCGGCGGCCACCGCTGCGCACGCTGCGCCAGGGCGGCATCCACGGCCGCCAGCACCTTGGGGTCGGTGATCAAATCGGTCCGGTAGACGATGGTGCGAAACGTCGCGTAGCTGATATCGCCAGCGCGCAGCAACTCCCCCACTCGGGGTAGGCGGGTGCGCATCGCCCGGGCGTAGTACAGATAGCTCTCGGCCCAGTTGCGGCTGATCCGCAACGCCGCAGCGATCTCGCCGGTGATAAGCGACGCGGTATCGCTGGCCCAGGTCTCGCACTCGCCCCAACGGCGCAACCACAGCAGGTCGAGCTCACTGATCGCGGTCAACCGCTCACCAGCGGCCCGGTTCTCCGCCCGCGTCGCCGCGGTTATCCGATCCACCAGCACCGCAGCCGCCGCCTTGGCCTGCGCATGTGCCGCCACCTCAACATCATCATCGAACATACATTCGATACTAGCAATGCTGTCCGACAAGCCGCACTGTGCGGTCATCCTCCAACCGCCGATCAGCCCCGTGGCAGCATTGAACCCGATGACTACCCGCCGTGAGTTGCCTGATTCGCCGTACCTGGTCGCCGCGGCCGGCCGCAAACCCCGTCGGGTGCCGGTGTGGTTCATGCGGCAGGCCGGCCGGTCGCTGCCGGAATACCGGGCGCTGCGGGCGCGACACAGCTTGCTGGAGGCCTGCCTGGACGCCGAGCTGATCTGTGAGATCACCCTGCAGCCGGTGCGTCGCCATCACGTGGACGCGGCGATTCTGTTCTCCGACATCGTGGTCCCGCTGCGCGGCGCCGGCGTCGACGTGGACCTCGTCGCGGACGTCGGGCCGGTGATCGAGTCCCCGGTGCGAAGCGAGGCCGACGTCGCGGCATTGAAACCTCTTGACCCACAACATATCGAGGCCGTTTCGGCGGCGGTGTCGTTGCTGGTGCAGGCACTCGGCGAGGTCCCGCTGATTGGTTTCGCGGGTGCGCCGTTCACCCTGGCCTCCTATCTGGTCGAGGGCGGTCCGAGCCGCACCCATGCCCGCACCAAGGCGATGATGCTTGGTGCCCCAGATAGTTGGCACGCGTTGATGACGAAGTTGACCGACCTGACCATCGCTTTCCTGGCCCTGCAGCTCGACGCCGGAGTGGATGCGATACAGATGTTCGACTCGTGGGCCGGAACGCTGTCGCTGGCCGACTACCGCGCCCATGTGCTGCCGCACAGTGCCCGGGTGTTCGCCGCGCTGGCCGACCGTGGAGACCGGGATGTGCCGATGGCGCACTTCGGGGTCGGCACCGCCGAGCTTCTCGGCGCAATGGCCGAGGCACTCAAGCCGGCCCGGGCGGCGGTGATCGGGGTGGACTGGCGGACGTCGCTGACCGACGCCGCCGCCCGGACCGGCGCCGGCGTCGTCGTGCAGGGCAACCTGGACCCGGCGGTGCTGCTAGCGGGCTGGCCGGTGGTGCAACGCGCGGCGCAGGCCGTGGTCGATGACGGGCGCCGCGCCGTCGACGCGGGGGCTTGCGGGCACGTCTTCAATCTCGGCCACGGGGTGCTGCCGGAGACCGACCCGGGCGTGCTCACCGAGCTGGTCTCCCTGGTGCACTCGCTGGACGTCCGGCGACGGTGCCGGCCGGATGGGCCAGAGGAGGAGCCGGACAATTAGACCTGTTTCGTATTGCATTGTCGGGGGCGGTATTTCCGGGCTGGCCGCTGCCCACCGGTTGCGTGCGACGGTCGGCGGCGAGGCTGATATCACGCTGTTCGACCCGGCCAGCCGACTCGGCGGGGTGTTGCGCACCGAAAGCATCGGCGGTGTCGCGATGGACGTGGGCGCCGAGGCGTTCGTGGCCCGTCGGCCGGAGATGCCCGCCCTGCTGGAAGAACTCGGCCTGGCGGGGCGGCAGTCGGCCACTACCGGCGTCCGGCCGAAGCTCTACAGCCGGCGAGAACTGCACCCGCTGCCGCCGGATACCCTCAACGGGATCCCGTCGTCGGCGCAGTCCATGATCGGGCTGGTCGACGATGAAACGATCGCCCGCATCGCCGCAGAACCCTCCCGCCCGCTGTGCTGGCGTCCCGGCAACGACCCCAGTGTGGCCGAGCTGGTGGCCGACCGGTTCGGAGAACAGGTTCTGGCCCGCTCGGTGGATCCACTGATCGGTGGGGTGTATGCGGGCTCGGCCGCGTCCATTGGGGTGCGGTCGGCGGTGCCGGGCCTGGCCGCCGAACTCGACCGCGGCGCCGCCAGCCTCACCGACGCGGTTCGCCGGGCACTGCCGCCGCAGACCGGTGCGCCGGTGTTCGCCGCGGTGACCGGCGGCTATGCGGTGCTGGTGGACGCGCTGGTACGCCGCAGCGGGCTGCGCTGGATTCAGGCCGCGGTGGCCGAGATCGGCGGTGGCCCGGGCGGCTGGATGCTGCGCGATGACGCCGGCGGCCGTTGGCACGCCGACGCGCTGATCCTGGCGGTGCCCGCGCCGGGGCTGGCCCGGCTGTCCAGCGGCATCGCCCCGCACACCGCGGCGGCGGCGGAGAGGGTCGACAGCGCATCCTCGACGGTGGTGGCGCTGGCGGTGGCCGGCGGCGCGGCGTTCCCGGACAGCTCGGGTGTGCTGGTGGTCGACGGCGAACCGGTTCGGGCCAAGGCGATCACGCTGTCGTCGCGCAAGTGGGGGATCTGGGGCGACGGGGGAGTGGAGTTGCTGCGGCTGTCGTTCGGCCGGTTCGGCGACACCCCCGACGTCGTCGGCCGAGCCTCCCACGACGAGCTGCTGAGTTGGGCGGTGCGCGATCTCGACACCATCTTCGGTGTCACCGTCGAACCGGTCGAAGCCCGAGTGCAGCGCTGGGCCGACGCGATGCCGCAGTATCGGCCCGGCCATGGCGAACTGGTCGCCGAGTTGCTCGCCGGGCTACCGCCGACGGTGGCCGTCGCGGGCAATTTCCTGAACGGAATCGGGGTGCCGGCCTGCATCGCAGCGGCCGACCACGCGGTCGCGGCCGTGACCAGCGCCACCTTCGCGGTGTAGCTGCCCGTGGCACGATGACTTTATGGCGCACCTCGACTACGACGCACTCAACGCCACCCTGCGATACCTGATGTTCTCGGTGTTCTCGGTGCGGCCCGGGGGACTCGACGCAGGACCGCATACCCGGGAAGAGATCGCCGACGAGACCGCCACCTTCCTCAAACAACAGGAAGAGCGCGGCGTCGTGGTACGCGGTCTCTACGACATCGCGGGTCTGCGCGCCGACGCGGACTTCATGATGTGGACACACGCCGAGCGGGTTGAAGCGTTGCAAGCCACCTACGCCGACTTTCGGCGCACCACCGCGCTGGGACGCGCGTGCACGCCGGTGTGGAGCAGTGTGGCGCTGCACCGGCCCGCTGAATTCAACAAAAGCCACATCCCGGCGTTTCTGGCCGGCGAAGACCCGGGCGCCTATGTCTGCGTCTACCCGTTTGTGCGGTCTTACGAGTGGTATCTGCTGCCTGAAGAGGAGCGGCGCCGGATGCTGGCCGAGCACGGCATGAAAGCCCGGGCGTACAAGGAGGTTCGCGCCAACACCGTGCCCGCGTTCGCGCTGGGCGACTACGAGTGGCTGCTGGCCTTCGAAGCGCCGGAACTGGACCGCATCGTCGATCTGATGCGCGACCTGCGGGCCACCGATGCCCGCCTGCACACTCGGAAGGAGACGCCGTTCTTCACCGGCCCGCGGGTGGGAGTCGAGCAGCTGGTAACCGCCCTGCCGTGAGCTCGCGGTGCGCCGCGGAAGAAGGGACAACCATGGACGCTTCGCCTGCCGACCCGGTGAACCATCATGCCGGTCACGCCCGCTTTGCCGGGCCAATCGGGCTGTTCATCGCGCTGGCCATGTGTGCTTTCGGGGGCACGCGCGCCCGCCTGGTAGTCGACGTTGCCGCTGTGTCGGAGTCGGATCGTGCCGTGGACATTGGCTGCGGCCCGGGCAATGCCGCCAGAGTGGCCGCCCACCGCGGGGCGCGCGTGACCGGGGTGGACCCGGCGCCGGTGATGCTCGGCCTGGCCCGGCTGCTGACCCGTGACCGGGCAGGCATCACCTGGGCGCAGGGCAGCGCGGAAGACTTGCCGCTGCCGGACGGTTCAGCGACGGTTGTGTGGTCGGCCGCGACTGTGCACCACTGGGAGGACGTCACCGCGGGGCTCGCCGAAGTCCGCCGCGTGCTCTCCCCGGGCGGGCGGTTCCTCGCGATCGAGCGCCGGGTGCGGCCCGGTGCCACCGGGCTTGCCAGCCACGGCTGGACAGACCAGCAGGCCGTGACTTTCGCGGAGCACTGTCGCAGCGCAGGCTTCGACGACGTGCACATCGAAAAACCGACCCGCGGCCGGCATGTTTTCCAGGTGGTGAAGGCCAGCCAACGCTGACCGGCGCTCTCGGGGCGCCGGTAACTCAGGAGCTGGACGGCACCAGGCGTAGACAGATCGAGTTGATGCAGTACCGCTGGTCGGTGGGGGTGGGGTAGCCCTCGCCGGTGAACACATGGCCCAGGTGGCTGTGGCAGTTGGCGCACAGCACCTCGGTGCGGACCATGCCCAGCGAGTCGTCGGGGAGCAGGATCACCGCGTCGGAGCTGGCCGGGTCAAAGAACGACGGCCAGCCGCAGTGCGAGCGGAATTTCTCGGTGCTGCGGAACAATTCGGCGCCGCAGGCCCGGCACTGGTAGACGCCCTCGGTGGTGGTGTCGGTGTACTCACCGGTGTGTGGCGGTTCGGTGCCCGCCCGGCGCAGCACCGAGAACTCTTCCGGCGTGAGCTTTTCGCGCCATTGCGCGTCGGTGAGTTCGAGCTTCGGGCAGGGGATATCGGACGATTTCGGCCTCATCGCTCCACGCTAGCGCGCTGCTTTGCGAGCTTCAGCCAGGCCGGGTCGATGCCGTCGCCCAGCCGATTCTCCTCCCGGGCGTCCAGGTAGCGGAAGCACAGCACCGCGCAGACCACAATCAGCACCAGACACCAGCCGTAGGTGATCTTCAGATACTCCAGCGGACGCCCGATGAACATCCAGTTGAAAAGCAGCCAGCGGTCCAGCGTCATGAAGCCGTAGATGCCCAGCCACGCCGGCCAGTTGCGCAGCACCGAGTTGGGCAGCACCACCGTCATCAAGAACGGGAACAGCACCATCGAGTAGTAGCCCTGGCCCAGCGACAGCACCAGAAACGACGCGATCAGCAGCACCCCCGACGACGTCAGCATCCAGAACAGCGGATCTCGGGTGCGGTAGTAGCGGTACAGCAGCCACAGGCTGATAACCGCGATCGCCGCGAACAGCACCCGCAGGAACAGGATCAGCGCAGCCGGCAGGCCGAAGAACACCCCGTTGCCCAGGATCGAGGAGTTGAAGTAGTCACGGGTGCCGAGGATGTAGGGCAGGGTGCGGGTGACGAAATCCATCGGGTCGGGCACCAACGGCCAGGCCGCCAGGTTGAACACCACCGGCACCGCCAAGGCGGTCACCAGCGCCCGCCACTGGCGGCTCAGCAGCGGCAGCAGCAGCAGCGGCAACAGTACGGGTTTGACCACCAGGGTCAGCCCGATCGCGGCACCGGCCCACCACTGGTTTCCGGCGCGCTCATCGAGCAGCCACCGGAAGAACAGCACCTCGGCCAGCAGGATCACCCCGTTGATGTTGGTGAACACCAGGGTGTTGGTCACGCTCTCGGTGCAGAACATGGCCAACAGCAGGGCCGGCGCCGCCACCGACGTCAGCGCGTAGCCGAACAGTCGCAGCAACAGGTAGGCGCCGGCCAGGATGGCGATGACGTTGACCAGGATGAACGCATACCGCGACACCGTCTCCGGCAGGAGCCCGAACGGCGCCATCAGCAGGGTGCCGCCGGGTGGGTAAAGGTAGTGGGGGTCGACGTAGTCGAAGTGCTCGTTGTAGATGTCCAGGCCGTGCCGGAAATTGCGCACCGCCCGGTAGACCGGTTTGAAGTCGTCGGTGATGTTGCCGTTGGTGGTCAGCACCACGCTGCGGTGGATCACCGACAGGATGGCCGCCGGCCACAGCATCGAGCGCAGCACCGTCGCGGTGCCGGGCGCGCTGGTGGGTGGGCGGAACGCGGCCAGCAGGCTGGCGCGGATGTGCTCGGCTGACGTCACGAGCGCACCGTACACCGGGCCGGCGCTGCGCCGCCCGCAAGGCCGACTCAGGCCGGGCAGTAGGTGTCGGTATCGGGTAGTTCGCCGCTGTCGAGGTATTTGATCAGCGGCGGTACCGCGCAGGACGAGTAGATGCTGGCGCCGTGACCGATGCCCTGCCACATCACCCGCTTGCTGGCCGCACCGCCGTTGATGACGGTGGCGGCGGTGGCCGCGACCCCCTCGGCGCCGACGATCGGATCGTTGTGGACGCCGAGCAGCAGCACGTCGACCTTGAGGTCCTTCGGCGGTTCCGATGCGGTGCTGCTGGGCCAGCTCAGGCACTTCACCAGGTCCAGTGCTGCGACGGTGCCGAATTGCGGGTATTGCTTGCCCCAGGCGACCACCAGCTCGCGGACCCGGTCCGGGGTCGGGCGGTCGAGCGCGTCGGCGCACGAGTTGACGAACCGGCCGTCGCTGGCCTGGATCGTTTCAGCCCGGTTGATCAGCCCGGTCAACAGGTTGCTGTCCCCGGAGCGCGCGGCCGCCAGGGCATTGGCCAGGTCGGTGGTGCTGGTGACCCGGTCGCCTGTGGGGTAGCCGAGGGCGACGACGATCGCATGGACCACCGCGGACACCGATGCGCCGCCGGGACCGTTGCCGGACCGGGCGGCAGCCAGCAGCGCGTCGACGGCGCCCTTCGGGTCGGAGCCGAGCGCGCAGTTCACCGCGACGCACTGCGCAGCGAACGCGTCAAGAGCGGCCTGCTGCCCTTTGACCCGCTGCTCGGCGGCGGCTTCGGTGCCCACCCCCAGCGCGATCGGCGAGTCGAGCGCCAGTCTGGCCACCTTGTCGGTATGTGACGCCGCGTAGCTCATCGCGATCTGGGCGCCGTTGCCGACGCCGATCAGGGCAAGCGCCGGCACATCCCAGATGTTGCGCAGCCGTTCGATGTCGGCGGCGGCGTGCGCGTTGTCGTAGGAGGACTCGCCGGACGAAATGATGTCGGTGCAGTCAGTGGTGGCCTCGGTCACGACCTTGCCCAAGTTGGCCACCGGGTCGTCGCCCGGTTCGAATTGCGCCTGGTTCCACATCTCCTGACGTTGCAAACGGTCCCGGCAGTCCACCGCGCTCGACATCCCCATCCCGCGGCGGTCCACCGCGACAATCGGGTGGGTGCGCAACACGTCGGCACCGGCCCGCGACAGCCAGACCGGTAGCTGCAACGACGACGGCAGGTCCCAGCCGGTGGTGAACACCACCGGTCCGGCATCGGCCGGGGTCTGCACCGAGCGGGCACGGACCACACCGATGCTCACCAGCGAGGATCCGCCGCCGAGCGGGTCGACGTCGGAGTCGTAGCTGGCGCAGTCCAACTTGACGCCCGCCGCCGGCGGGACCGCCGCATCGCCGAACACCCGCGCGGTGCAGTCATGCCAGGGCAGCTTGTTCTTCGGCGCGGCGATCGGCGGCGGGCCGGTCTCCGGCTTCGCCTCCGGCTGCCCCTGAGGTCCGGCGCCGGTGTCGGTGGCGAAACGCGGGTTGGCGGCCAGGGTGGGCGGCGCGCAACCGGCCAGCAGCGTGCTTACCACCACGACGGCCGGCAGCAGCGCGGCGAACGGGGCGGGCCGAGTCATGACGATCACCCTAGCGGGAGTTTTTGGTGCCGGGTGTCGGCCACGGCCCGGCTGCCGATCTTCCTCAACCGCCCCTGGCATAACGGGCGTACAGGTAGCCCGCGCTGTCGGTGAGCAGATGGGCGCAGCGCATCGGGGTCCGCACCTGGCTGACGCCGGCCGCGACGCGGGGGGCATGGCCGCCGACGACGTAGGGGGCCACGGTCAGGCACAGCTCGTCGAGCAGGTCGCGCTCGATGAACGAACCCAGCAGCGTCGGACCGCCCTCGGTGAGCACCCGGTGGGCGCCGCGAGCGCTCAGCGCGGCCAGCGCCGCGGCCTCGTCAACCCGGTCGGGGTCGTCGACCGAGCAGTTGATCACCTCGGCGAGGCCGCTCAGCTGGCTTGTCGTCGCATCGGTGGCCGCCGCGCAGGTCAGCACCAGGGGTGCCACCTCGGTGTGGGTGAACACGGGCAGGTCGCGGTCAAGGCGTCCCGATCGGGTCACGATCGCCAGTGGCGGCACCTCGCCTTGCCCGCGGGCCCGACGGTGCTGTCGCTGGGTGACGCCCAGGCGCACGCCCCCGTAGTGCTCGGTGCGCATCGTACCGGCGCCGACCACGATGACGTCGGCGTGCTCGCGCAACAGGCTGAACAGCACCCGGTCGCCGGGCCCGGCCAGCCCGCCTGACCTTCCGGCGACGGTGGCGCCGCCGTCGAGGCTGGCGATGACGTTGGCGCGCACCCAGGTTCCTTGACCTTCCGGATAGGGATGCGGGTAGGCGTAGAGCCGGGACAGTTCGTCGTCGCCGAGCTCACTGGTCGACCCGAGCAGTCGCAGCACCGCCTCTGGGGCGTCAGCCATGGGGTTGATTGCAGCACGTGGCTCCTGTGCATGCCGGACCGACCCCGATCAGTTGCGGGGGCGCAGCCAGTTGAAGCCGCCGAGCCGCGGATGTGAGGAACCGGATTCGTGCCGTTAACGCCATCGCAACCGTGGTGTATCGAGGTTCGCCGATGGTGGGGCTACAGACCAGCTCTGGACGAGCTCCAGCCGACTTCTAGCCCGGACCCGTCAGGGAGGACCGCTGATGCTCAGCTCGAAAGCTGCCGTGATCGTCAAGGAGACGCTGCCCGTCGTCGGCGCGATGATCGAAGAGATCACGACCCGTTTCTACGCGACGATGTTCGTCGATCACCCTGAGCTGGAGCGTGACTTGTTCAATCGGGGCAATCAGGCTCAGGGTGGCCAGCAGCGGGCGCTCGCCGGTGCCATCGCCTCCTTTGCGGAGCTGCTGGTCGCCGGCTACTCTCCGGCGCCGAACAAGATGTTGTCGAGGATTGCGAACAAGCACGCGTCGTTGGGCATCACCGCGGAGCAGTATCAGCTGGTGCATGACTACTTGTTCGACGCGATCGCTGCGGTGGGTGGTGATGCCATCACCGATGACGTCAGCGCCGCCTGGGATGAGGTGTACTGGCTGCTGGCCGACACACTCATAGGTCGGGAGGCTGATCTCTACGCGCAGGCCGGTGTTGTACCCGGTGACGTGTGGCTGTCAGCTCGGGTGCTGACCCGCACACCGGAAGTGCCTGACTGCATCGCATTGACGTTGATCGGCACCGACAGCGCCTTGCCCGAGTTTCGTCCGGGCCAATATACGTCAGTTGCGGTGGTGCTACCCGACGGTGCCCGGCAGATCCGGCAGTACAGCATCAGCGCCGCTACCACGGATGCATCGGTGTGGCGGATCAGGATTCAGCGGGTCGTCGGCGATTCGCTGGTTGGCGAGGTTTCGAACTTTATCCACGAGAACGTGTTCGAAGGCGATGAGCTGATGCTGTCGCGACCGTTCGGTGACCTCACTCCGGGGCTGCTGACATAGCCCAGCAATTGGCGTGCGGTCGTCGGACGGTGGATTGGCTGTCCGGCTACTGTCCGGCTACTGGCCGGCACTGCCTGGGCTGGCGTCGCCGCCGACGCTGTAGGACGCCGCGCCGGTGCCGGCCAGCTGCCCGCCGTCCACGATCAGGTATTCCTCGCGGATGGAGCGGCCGGCGAAGAAGTCTTCCAGGATCTCCCGGGCGGCCGCCGCGTAGCGAGCCTGTGCGGACAGCGTGCAGCCCGAGACGTGCGGCGTCATCGCGTTGTGCGGCATGGTGCGCCACGGGTGGTCGGCGGGTGGCGGCTGCGGGTACCAGACGTCGCCGGCATAGCCGGCCAGTTGCCCGCTGTCCAGCGCTGCGACGACGGCGTCGCGCACGCAGATCTCGGCGCGCGCGGTGTTGACGATGTATGAGCCCCGCCGCATCGTTGCCAGCAGCTTCTCGTCGAACAGGTGGTAGGTCTGCGGGACCAGCGGCGAGTGGATGGACACCACGTCGACCGCGGGGACCAGCGATGCCACGTCGGGGTGGTAGGTCACGTTCAGCTGCTTTTCCACGTCTTCTGGCAGCCTGCGGGTGTCGGTGTAGTGCAGGTGGACATCGAACGGGACCATCCGGCGCAGCACCGCCTGCCCGATCCGCCCGGCGGCAACCACCCCGACGTCCATGCCCTCCACGTCATACGCGTGGGACACACAGTCGGCGATGTTCCAGCCGCCCTCGGCGGCCCAGCGGTGCGACGGCACGAAATCGCGTACCAGGGCAAGGATCTGCATCACCGCGTGCTCGGCAACGCTGATGCTATTGCTGTAGGTTGCCTCGGCGACCGTGATGCCGCGGTCGATGGCGGCTTTGAGGTCGACGTGGTCCGACCCGATCCCGGCGGTCAGCGCCAGCTTGAGCTTGGGCGCCTTGGCGATCCGCTCAGCGGTCAGGTATGCCGGCCAAAACGGTTGCGAGATGACCACGTCGGCGTCGACAAGCTCGCGCTCGAACTGGCTATCCGGGCCGTCCTTGTCGGAGGTGACGACCAGCTGGTGGCCCGCGTTTTCGAGGAACTTGCGCAACCCCAGCTCCCCGGAGACGCAGCCGAGCAGTTCACCGGGCCGGAAGTCGACCGACGACGGGCTGGGCAGCGTCTGGCCGTCGGGGTAGCCGTGCAGCATCGGGATGGCATCGCGGGCGTACACCGGCGGGTAACCGGACACCGGGTCGGGATAGAGCACAAGCACAACCTTGGCCATGACAACCTCTTTTCCAGCGGCTCGCGGGTTTCGGCTCACACACTATCGCCGGCTCGGCCGACCGATTACCCGGTGGTGTATGCCAAGATCGGGGCATTGCCGGACAGGGCTAGCGTTTTGGGGATGTTATGACTGGTCGCAGGCTGCGTTTGTTGTCGGTTGGGCTGCCGGCGATCACCGCTGCGGCCGCGCTGGGAGCATCACCGCCCGTGGTGAAAACGATGTTTGCCGAGGTGACGTTGCTGGGCAGCGACACCGAGGCGTGGATCATGGGCGGCAGCGGCCAGCCGATACCGCCTTCGGACTATCTCACCGAGGTCAGCGAGCGTTACATATCGCCCACGGAACCATTTTTCAGCGGTCAGCCTGCGTTCCGCGTAACCGCCACCAACCCGCTGTTCACGCCGGAGGGGCTGTACCCGACCACCGTCGGGTCTCCCGTCAAGAGCCTGGAATTCGACCCATCGGTGGCCGAGGGCGTCAACATTCTGAACAACACCATCGCGAGCCAGATCGCTGAGGGGAAAAACCTTGTCGTGCTGGGTTACTCGCAGAGCGCCACCATCTCCTCACTGGAGATGCGTGATCTGCTGGCGCTGCCAGAAAGCGAACGGCCAACCGCGGGTCAGCTGTCGTTCGTGCTGCTAGGTGACCCCAGCAACCCCGACGGCGGCTTGCTGGAACGCTTCGGCGACCCCCGCTTGCCGCCGTTGACCGTCCCGAGCCTGGGGGTCACGTTCAGCGGCGCCACCCCGGCGGACACTCCGTGGGAAACCGCCATCTACACAGGCGAATACGACGGCTACGCCGACTTTCCGCGCTATCCGATCGATCTGCTTGCCGATCTCAACGCCCTGCTGGGCCTCGCGGTTGTGCACGACAGCTACCCGACGCTCACCGACGCGCAGCTGGCCGCTGCCAAGCCGTTGCCGGTGTCTGGCGATTACACCGGCCACACCCAGTACTTCATGATTCCCACCCAGGACCTGCCGCTGTTGGATCTGGTGCGGGCCATTCCCGTGGTGGGGAACCCGCTGGCCGATCTGCTGCAGCCGGACCTGCGGGTCCTGGTCAACCTGGGCTACGGCAGCATCACCGACGGTTGGGATCCGGGTCCGGCCAATGTGCCCACTCCGTTCGGGCTCTTCCCGACGAACATCGACGCGGCCGACGTGCTCAGCGCCCTGGCCAGTGGGGCCCAGCGGGGGGCCGAACACTTCGTCCACGACCTGGGATCGCTTTCGCTGCAGGACCTTTCGGGCATGTTGGCCACGCTTGGCACTGCAAACTCCCCGCTGGACACGTTCACCGGGTTCGTGAACACGCTCTCCGGCGCGTTGGCGACGGCCTATGCGACGCTGCTTCCGACGGCCGACATCGTCAACGCCCTGACGACCACCCTGCCGGCTTACGACGTCAGCCTGTTCGTGCAGCAGCTGGCCGAAGGTAACCTCCTGGACGCCGTCGGCCTGCCGGTCGCGGCCGATTTGGGGCTGGGCACGGTCGTCCTCGGCTTCGAAGGCGACGTCATCGTGGGCGCGATCACATCGATTCTCGGCCTCGGCGCTCCGGTGGACATACTCCCGCCTGGGTGAGCTGAAGCATGAGCGGGCGAGACCTGGGTGCCTAAGAAATATCTGCCAGTTCGCGTTGATCGGCGTCCTGTACGGTGTCATGAACGGTGATAGCACAGTTTATCTTCGGTAGGGGTGCTTAGCGTGGGTGCTTATAGGGGCGCAGCAGTATGGTCGGGTCGGCGCGGTGTGACCGCAGGCCGGGGTGCCCACGGGGTGGTCGGAGCCGGCACGGTGGTGGGGGCGTTTGTGGCCTTCGGGGTGACTTCGCTGGGCAGTGTGCCGGTTGCGCGTGCAGACCTCGATGATCTGCTCGTTGACCTGCTCGACCCTGCTGACTGGGGCACGGTGTTTGCGCCAGCCAATTGGGACGGACTGAACTTCGACCCATCCGGTGCTACCGAGGCGATAGGCGGGGCGCTTGCGGGTGGCGGCGCCGCCGACCCGGCGACGGTGCTCGGGCACTCGGTGACGGCCGTGCCTGCCGCCGAGGCCTTCCAGAAAGACGTCTACTTGCCGCTGCACAAGGCCGTTGAAGCCTGGATCACCAGCGCGACGGGTGAGCAGGTCGACAAGGTGCTCAACGCACCCTTTGTCGACCTGACCGGACGCGGGCTAATTGACAACGGCATTGCCGGTAGCCAAGCAGATCCCACCGGTGGGGCCGGTGGCTGGCTGCTCGGCGACGGGGGTGCGGGCTGGAGTTCCACCGAGGCTGGTGTGGTTGGCGGTAATGGCGGCGATGCCGGCCTGTTTGGCAACGGCGGTGCTGGTGGCGCTGGCGGCGCTGGCGCGGCCGGCGGCAACGGCGGTGACGGCGGGTCTGTGATCGGTGACGGCGGTGATGGCGGCAACGGTGGTGCCGGAACCGCCGGTGAGGCCGGCGGCAATGGTGGTAACGGCGGTCTTGGTGGGTTCCGATTCGGTGTCGGCGGCAACGGCGGCGACGGCGGCGACGGAGGTGCTGGTGCGGCCGGCGGAAACGGCGGTGCCGGCGGGAATATCCGAATCTACGATTTCGGTATCGGCGGCAACGGTGGCGACGGCGGCGACGGCGGTGCCAGTGGTGTCGGTGGCACCGGGGGTGCGGGCGGCAACGGCGGTGATGCCGGCAACGGTGGTGCGTTATTCGGCGTCGCTGGCCACGGTGGTGACGGCGGCACCGGTGGCACCGCTACCGGCGAGGGCAGCACTGGCGGTGCCGGTGGCAGTGGCGGTGTCGGCGGCGGCGGCAGGCTTGCCCCGGAAGGTTCAGTCACTTCCCTCTTCGGTACCGACGGTGGTGCCGGCGGCGACGGTGGTGCGGGCGGCACGGCTACCGGTGTAGACAGCACCGGAGGTCACGGCGGCGAAGGCGGCATGGGCGGTATGGGCAGCCTACTCGGCAGCAGTTCCGGTGGAGCCGGTGGCAACGGCGGCGCTGGTGGAGCAGCAGCCGGCAACGGCAGTGCCGGAGGCGCAGGGGGTGCCGGTGGTGACGGCGACATAGGCAGTGTCGCCCCCGGCGGGACTAGTGGTGACGGTGGCAACGGTGGTGCGGGCGGCACGGCTACCGGTACCGATAGCATGGGCGGCCACGGCGGCGCCGGCGGCGAGGGAGATTACGGCGCTAGCTTGGGCGCCGGCGGTGACGGCGGGAACGGTGGTGACGGCGGTGCAGCCTCTGGCACTGGTGGCACCGGAGGCGATGGCGGCAACGGCGGTGACGGAGGTGACGGCGTGACCGCCCCCGGCTACGGTGGACACGGCGGTGACGGCGGCGCAGCGTCTGGCGCTGATGGCACCGGAGGCGATGGCGGCAACGGCGGTGACGGCGGTATAGGTCAGATCGTCGCCGGTGGTCACGGTGGACACGGCGGCCAGGGCGGCGCCGGTACCAACGGCGCTGTTTCAGGTCACGCGGGCAAGGATGGCAGCGCCGGTGAGAGCGCTTTTGGATAAAACACCGAATCGACGAATCAACCCCGATTAGATAGCGGCGGGGCTTCGCTTGGCGGACGGTCTTCCGATAGCGCTCGGCGCTGCAATAAGGATGGTGCGCGGTACTGGGATTGAACCAGCGACCTCTTCCGTGTCAGGGAAGCGCTCTCCCGCTGAGCTAACCGCGCCTGGAGCTGATGAGCAGAGGTGGAGACGGGAATCGAACCCGTGTGCACGGCTTTGCAGGCCGTTGCCTCACCACTCGGCCACTCCACCGCTGGGACTGATGCCACTTGCACCT
>NZ_JBYCLE010000603.1:0-1743 GCF_057473765.1 Mycobacterium sp. TH-M106
GCCTGTACGCGCTGCAACACCGGGGTCAGGAAGCGGCCGGTATCGCCGTCGCCGACGGATCCCAGGTGGTGGTCTTCAAAGACCTCGGCCTGGTCAGTCAGGTGTTCGAGGAACAGACATTGGCGGCCATGCCGGGCCACGTGGCAATCGGGCACTGTCGTTACTCCACGACCGGCCAGACCACCTGGGAAAATGCGCAGCCGGTGTTCCACACCACCGCAGTCGGCACCGGCGTGGCGCTGGGCCACAACGGCAATCTGGTGAACACCACTGAGCTGGCGGCAACGGCGCGCGACCTGGGTTTGGTCAACCCTAGGCTGCCCGGCGCCGCCACTACCGACTCTGACATCCTGGGTGCGCTGCTGGCGCACGGCGCGGCCGACTCCAGCCTGGAACAGGCGGCGTTGGAGCTGCTGCCGACGGTGCGGGGTGCTTTATGTCTGACATTCATGGACGAGAACACCCTCTACGCCGCTCGTGACCCGTGGGGGGTGCGGCCGCTGTCACTGGGTCGGCTGGATCGCGGATGGGTGGTGGCCTCGGAAACCGCGGCCCTGGACATCGTCGGCGCGTCTTTCGTCCGGGACATCGAGCCGGGGGAGTTGTTGGCGATCGACGCCGACGGGGTGCGCTCCAGCCGCTTTGCCAACCCCACTCCCAAGGGCTGCGTGTTCGAGTATGTCTACCTGGCCCGTCCGGACAGCAACCTCGCCGGCCGGTCCGTGCATGCCACGCGCGTGGAGATCGGCCGCCGGCTGGCCCGTGAACACCCCGTCGACGCCGACCTGGTGATCGGCGTGCCGGAGTCCGGCACCCCCTCCGCAGTCGGATACGCACAGCAGTCCGGCATCCCTTTCGGGCAGGGTCTGACCAAGAACGCCTACGTGGGGCGAACTTTCATTCAGCCATCGCAGACCATCCGCCAGTTGGGTATTCGGCTCAAGCTCAACCCGCTCAGGGAGATCATCCGCGGCAAGCGGCTCATCGTCGTCGACGACTCGATCGTGCGGGGCAACACCCAGCGGGCCCTGGTACGGATGTTGCGTGAGGCCGGCGCGGTCGAGGTGCACGTGCGCATCGCCTCCCCGCCGGTGAAGTGGCCCTGCTTTTACGGCATCGACTTCCCCTCACCGGCCGAGTTGATCGCCAATGTCGTCGACGACGAGGCCGAGATGCTCGAGGCCGTCCGGCGCGCGGTCGGCGCCGACAGCCTGGGTTACGTCTCGCTGCGGGGCCTGATCGCGGCCACTGAACAGCCCGCATCGAGGCTGTGCACCGCATGCTTCGCCGGCGACTACCCGATCGAGTTGCCCGACGAAGCCGCGCTGGGCAAAAACGTCGTCGAACAGATGCTGACCACAGCTGCGCTGCAGGCCAAGAGCGACAACGACGACGCGGTGCGGCGCCCCTGACCGGGCAGTGTTGGCAACCGACACCGGCGGCGACCGCCGGCCGGTAACCTTTATCGCGATGACGCATCGCACAGCAGGCCAGGTTCATCGGGGCATGACCTACGCTTCGGCGGGAGTGGACATCGCAGCCGGTGACCGCGCCGTCGACCTGTTCAAACCGTTGGCCGGCAAAGCCACCAGACCGGAGGTGCATGGCGGGCTCGGCGGATTCGCCGGGCTGTTTGCCTTACGTGGCGACTACCGCGAGCCGGTGCTGGCCTGCTCCACCGACGGGGTGGGCACCAAGCTTGCCATCGCGCAGGCGATGGACAAACACGACACCGTCGGCATC
>NZ_JBYCLE010000604.1:0-1532 GCF_057473765.1 Mycobacterium sp. TH-M106
TGGCGGTCGCCGTCGACGTGCCGTCCGGGCACGGCCATCACTACGTCAAAGACGTGGCCAACGCCTGGGCGGCGGTGCTGCAGCCGAAGGGCTGGACCGCGGAGAAGACCGCGAGGCTGCGCCCGCTGCTGCACTCCGACGAGAATGCCTGACAACCGGGGCCGGCAAGCACGCCGGCTGCTGCCAGTGCAGCCGAGGCCAGGTCCGACAGGTAGCCGTTCACACCATCGGGTGCTGGGCTGCCGCGGCTGTCGAACTCAGGTTCTCGTGGCGCAGTTGATGCGTGGGTGGGTCCGGGAACACCACATCACGGGTGATGTGCAACCCGGCGTCGACGTGGATCAACTCGCCCGGCGCGATTAGCTGCCAGCGCGAGTCGTCGTCCATCGGCTCGCTGGCGAACACCACCGCCGATCGCCCCGCCAGTTGCTCGGCGTGTGCCCGAATTCGCTTGCTGCGCAACGCCAGCCCTGCCGGCAGTGCACCATCGCGGCGGTCGAGCATATACAGTTCGTTGGGCTCCGGGTAGCGCAGTGCCCATATGTCGGTGGCCGTGCTCAACAACACGTTGACCGCAAAGATCGGCACGTTGGCGGCCAGCCATCGCACCGCGTCGACCAGGCCGGCCGTCACATCGCCGTCGCGCGCCCGGATCGCAGCAGTGATTAGTGCGAATACCCGCTCGGAATCGGTCTGGCCCAACACCAGGCCGGCCGTGCCGACCTGGTGCAGCCGTTCGTCGAGCAGGTCCAGACCCGCCACCACACCGTTGTGGGCGAAGATCCGGCCATCCTGGCAGAAGGGGTGGGTGTTGAGCACGCCGAGTGAGCCGGTGGTCGCATACCGCACATGCGCGACGAACGTGGTGCCCGTCATCTCCTGCGCCTCGACGGCGAAGTCGGTGTCCTGCCACGCTGCGATGGGCTGCTTGCGCAGCTCCGGTTGCCCGTCTGCGTCGAACACGCCCAGGCCGGTGCCGTCGGGGTTTCTCCGGCTCTGCGCGGCCAGGCTGTCCGCGGCGTCCAACAGCCAGAACGTGGCCTTGACCACATTCGTCCCGGCGTGCAGGGCGAAGAGTCGGCACATCCGGGTCAGGCTACCAGCGCCGAGCGGGAATCACCGCGACCAGATGGATGCCAGCGGGATGCCAGCCATGGTGGCTTGTACGGTAAGCCGGTTAGGAAATACCGCCGGGAGGCGCAAGATTCGCCGCACTGCGGGCCGCACGAAATTCTGACGTTAATACTGCGCGACGCCGCCGTTACGGCATAATTACCACAACATTCGCAGCTGACCGTGCGTGCTACTGACGTGTTAACAGTCAGCGGTGGCCGTTAAAAGACCGTTACGCCACCGTTTTCGCGAAGAAGTATCTGGAAAGCTCTTGGGCGTGCAGCGTGGCTGCCGTTATTCGAATGGTCGTGTCTTTAATGAGGAGATTCTCAATGAAGTTGTCAAGCCGCCGCGGCGTTAGGTGTGGTGGGTTGATAGGCCTGGTGGTCGCGCAGCATGGCCCACAGGACGTTGAGACG
>NZ_JBYCLE010000605.1:0-7205 GCF_057473765.1 Mycobacterium sp. TH-M106
CGACGGCCACGAGCACCACCGGGTGCGGGCTCGCACCGACCTGCGCATGGTGTGCGTGTTCACCCCGCCGGTCACCGGCCGGGAGGTGCACGACGAAACCGGCGCTTACCCGCTGATCACCGAGGCAACGGCGCCATGACCACGACCGTGACCGACCGCCACGACCGCTACCCCACCCGCAGCAACGCCAGGATCGGGATCCAACCGCGCCACGACCCGGTGGTGTGGGCACCCGGCGAGTTCGGCGGCCCGCTCGACCCGCACTCGGTCGACCGCTTCGACGCCGACGGGTTCCTGGCCGTCGACGCCCTGCTGGATGCCGACCTCGTCGCAGACCTGTGCGCCGAGTTGGACAACCTGCGCACCGACCCGGGACTCACCCACGACGAACGCTCGGTGCTCGAGCCAGATAGTCGCGAGATCCGGTCCATTTTCGAGGTGCACAAGGTCAGCGCGGCGTTCGGCGCGCTGGTCGCCGATCCGCGGCTGGTCGGGCCGATCCGCCAGTTGCTCGGTTCGAACGTGTACGTGCACCAGAGCCGGGTCAACTTCAAACCCGGATTCAACGGCCAGGAGTTCTACTGGCATTCCGACTTCGAGACCTGGCACGCCGAAGACGGCATGCCCACCCCGCGCGCTATCAGCGTCTCGATCGCGCTCACCGAGAACCTGGACTGCAACGGATCGCTGATGATCATGCCCGGCTCACACAAGTGGTTCGTGTCCTGCCCGGGCGAGACTCCGCCGGAGCATTACCGCTCGTCGCTGCGACGCCAAGAGATCGGCACCCCAGACAACGCCAGCCTGGCGTGGTTGGCCAACGAGCGGGGCATCCGCCAGATCACCGGCGCCGTCGGATCGGCGGTGTTCTTCGACAGCAACTGTATGCACGGGTCCAGCAGCAACATCACGCCGTATCCCCGTTCGAACGTCTTCATCGTCTACAACAGCGTGGAGAACGCTCTGGTCGAGCCGTTCGGCGCGTCAACTCCGCGGCCGACGTTCATCGCCAGTCGCAGCTTCGATCCGGTGTAGAGCAGGTGTAGAGCGGAACGTCGCAGCCGGCAGTTGCGCGGTTCAAAGCAGTCCCAGAATCCGGTCGCCGACCGCGCTGGTCGACAGCTTCCCGTCCCCCCTGGTCGCCAGGTGCTGCTCGACGGCGTGGTCCACCCGCGCGGCGGCCGCGTCCTCACCGAGGTGGGCCAGCAGCATGCCCACAGACATGATCGCGGCCGTCGGGTCGGCGATTCCCCGCCCCGCGATGTCGGGGGCACTGCCGTGTACCGGTTCGAACATCGACGGGTTGGCCCGGGTGGCGTCGATATTGCCGCTGGCCGCCAACCCGATACCGCCGCAGACCGCTGCGGCCAGATCGGTGACGATGTCACCGAACAGGTTGTCGGTGACGATCACGTCGAATCGCCCAGGGTCGGTGACCAGGTAGATGGTTGCGGCGTCGGTGTGACAGTAGGCGACCTCGACGTCGGGATACTCGGCCGCCACCTGTTGCACGGTGCGCCACCACAGGTCGCCGGCGAAGTTGAGCACATTGGTCTTGTGCAGCAAGGTCAGGTGTTTGCGCCGCCGCTGCGCCCGGCCGAACGCGTCGTGCACCACCCGGCGCACGCCGTAGGCGGTGTTGATGCTGACCTCGGTGGCGATCTCGTGCGCGGTGCCGCCCCGGAATATGCCGCCGTTGCCGCTGTAGGGGCCCTCGGTGCCTTCCCGAACCACCACCAGGTCGATCCGTGGGTTGCCCGCAAGCGGGCCGGTCACCCCCGGATACAGCCGGGCCGGTCGCAGGTTGACGAAATGGTCCAGCGCGAACCGGGCCTTGAGCAGCAGCCCGCGCTCCAGCACCCCGGACGGCACCGATGGATCGCCGACGGCCCCGAGCAGGATGGCGTCATGGGCACGCAGCTCGTCGAGCACCGAATCGGGCAGCACCTCGCCGGTGGCGTGATAGCGCCGTGCCCCCAGGTCGTAGTGGGTCTTCTCGGTGCCCGGCAGCACCGCGTCGAGCACCTTGACCGCTTCCGCGATCACCTCCGGGCCGATGCCGTCACCAGGGATGACGGCGAGTTTCATGGCGCCGCTCCTCCTCATCGCTGCGCTCTGCATCGTCGCCGGCGAGTTTCATGGCGCCGCTCCTCCTCATCGCGTTTCACGACAGGTCGACCACCTCGAGCTTGTTGGCGCCGACGGCTTCGCTGATCGCCGCCCGCAGCTGCTCGGGCACGTCACGGTCCAACCGCAGCAGGATCGTCGCAGCCGGGCCTGCGGCGTCCTCGGACAGTTGCGCGGCGTGGATGTTGATCCCGGCGCCGCCGAGCAGCGTTCCGATCTTGCCTAGCGCACCGGGCCGGTCTGCGTAGTTGATGACCAGATTGACGCCCTCGGCGCGCAGGTCGAAGTGGCGGCCGTTGATGGCGACGATCTTCTGCACTTGCAGCGGACCGGACAGGGTGCCGGCCACGGTCACAGTGGAGCCGTCAGCGGCGACCGCCTTGATGTCGACGACGCTGCGATAGTTGGGGCTTTCGGTAGCCGTATCGATCTCGGCGGCCACCCCGCGTTCGGCGGCCAGCGCGGGAGCGTTGACGAAGGTCACCGCAGCTTCGATGACCGCCGAGAACAGGCCGCGCAGCGCCGAAAGCCGCAACACCTCTACGTCTTCGGCGGCTAGCTCGCCGCGCACCTGCACTGACAGCGACACCGGCAGCGCGTCGGACAGCGCACCCGCCAGCAACCCGAGCTTACGCACCAGATCGAGCCAGGGTGCGACTTCGTCGCTGACCACCCCGGCACCGACGTTGACCGCGTCGGGCACGAACTCGCCGGCCAGCGCCAGTTTCACGCTGGCCGCGACGTCGGTGCCGGCGCGGTCCTGGGCCTCGGCGGTGGAGGCACCCAGGTGCGGGGTGACCACCACCTGCGGCAGGTCGAACAGCGGAGACTCGGTGCACGGTTCGGTGGCGAAAACGTCCAGCCCGGCGGCGCGGACGTGGCCGTTGTTGATCGCTTCTGCCAGTGCCACCTCGTCGATCAGCCCGCCGCGCGCGGCGTTGACGATGATCACCCCGGGTTTGGTTTTGGCCAGCGCATCCTTGCCGATCAATCCGGCGGTCTCGGGAGTTTTGGGCAGATGCACCGAGATGAAATCGGCCCGGGCCAGTAGCTCGTCCAGGTTGACTAACTCGATGCCCAACTGTGCCGCACGCGCCGCCGACACGTAGGGGTCGTAGGCGATGAGGCGGGCGCCGAACGCCGTCAGTCGCTGAGCGACCAGCTGCCCGATTCGGCCCAGTCCGACCACCCCGACGGTCTTGCCGAAGATCTCCGTTCCGGAAAACGAGGACCGTTTCCACTCGTGTGAGTGCAGCGACGCGTCGGCGGGAGGAATCTGGCGGGCGGCAGCCAACATCAACGCGATCGCATGCTCGGCGGCGCTGTGGATATTCGACGTCGGGGCGTTGACCACCAGCACCCCGCGGGCGGTGGCGGCGTCGACGTCGACGTTGTCCAGCCCCACTCCGGCGCGGGCGACGATCTTCAGCTTGGTGCCGGCGGCCAGCACCTCGGCGTCGACGGTGGTGGCCGAGCGCACCAGCAGCGCATCGGCCTCGGGGACGGCCGCCAGCAGCTTCTCCCGGTCCGGGCCGTCGACCCAGCGGACTTCGACCTGGTCGCCGAGCGCAGCGACGGTGGATTGGGCGAGTTTGTCGGCGATCAACACAACGGGCAGGCTCACCCGGACAGCCTAGCCGGGCGACGATGCGCGCCGCGCAAGCGCCGGCTGTCCGCTTGCGACGGCCCAGCGGAGTTCACCTGACCGGCGGTCTCGCCGGTTCCTACCATCGACGGATGGATGTCACCGTCGTAGGCAGCGGGCCCAATGGCCTGGCAGCGGCGGTGATCTGTGCCCGTGCCGGGCTTTGTGTGCAGGTCCTCGAAGCCCAGCCGACGTTCGGCGGCGGGGCCCGTACCGGTCCCGACCTGGAGTTTTCCGGGGTGTCGCACGATCTGTGCTCGGCGGTGCATCCGCTGGGGTTGGCGTCGCCGTTTTTCGCCGGCTTCGACCTGCCCGCCCGCGGGGTGCGGCTGGCGGTGCCGGACGTCTCCTATGCCAACCCGCTGGAGCACCGGCCGGCGGCGATCGCCTACCGGGATCTGGATCGCACCTGCGCGGAGTTGGAGCACGGCTCCTCGTGGCGTCGGCTGTTGGGCCCCCTGGTCGACGGCTGCGATGCGGTAGTCGGATTCCTGCTCGGCGACAAACGGTCGGTCCCGGCCGGCCTGGCGACAGTGGCCCGCCTCGGTGTGCGGATAGCCGAACAGGGCACCCCTGCGTGGCGGCTGCTGGCCGGTGCTGACGCCCAGGCCCTGTTCACCGGCGTTGCGGCACACACGATTTCGCCGATGCCGTCGATCACCTCGGCAGCGGCGGGCATCATGCTGGCCACGCTCGGACATGCGGTGGGCTGGCCGATCCCGGTGGGCGGCAGCCAGGCGATCACCGACGCGTTGATCGCCGACCTGCGCGCGCACGGCGGGGAACTGGCCGCTGGCACCGCGGTCACCGCGCCACCCGGCGGGGTGGTGGTTTTCGACACCGCCCCCACCGCATTGCTGGACATCTACGGCGAAGCACTGCCGTCGCGGTACGCGAAGGCGTTACGCCGCTACCGGTTCGGCTCCGGTGTGGCCAAAGTCGATTTCGTGCTCGCCGGCGAAGTGCCGTGGCGCGATCCGCGGGTGGCGTCGGCACCCACCCTGCATCTGGGCGGCGACCGGGCTGCGATGGCACACGCCGAAGCCGAGGTGGCCGCCGGGCGGCACGCGTCGGCCCCGATGGTGCTGGCGGCGTTGCCACATCTGGCCGACCTGTCCCGAATCGACAGCGCGGGCCGGCGCCCGATGTGGACCTACGCGCACGTGCCGGCCGGATCGCCGCTCACCCAAACCGAGGCCGTCACCGCCACCATCGAACGGTTCGCGCCGGGTTTCCGCGACGTGGTACTCGCCACGCGCAGCGTGCCGGCGGCGCGGCTGGCCGATCACAACGCCAACTACGTCGGCGGTGACATCGCCGCGGGCGGCAACAGCGCGTGGCGGGCGCTCGCCGGACCAACACCACGGTTAAACCCTTGGACCACACCGGTTCCCGGGGTGTACCTGTGCTCGGCGGCCACGCCGCCCGGCGTCGGTGTGCACGGCATGTGCGGCTACTATGCCGCCCGGTCGGTGCTCAAGCGCGAGTTCGGGATTCGCGACCTGCCGAGCCTGGCACCCTGAGGTGGCGTCCCGCCAGCCGGCATGTCGCGGCGTCGAGCATCTTCAGACCTCCCGGAGCAAAGTCCGGCCGTTGTGCCATGAGGTCCGATCTGCCCGGCCAGCCGCCGAAGCGGTGTTCACCCAACCGCCGAGCGGATGTCGGTGTGGCTGAAATCGTCGCCGCGGTACAGCAACGGCTCTCCGGTTACCGAGGCGGCGGCGTAGCTGTAGGTGTCGCCCAAGTTGAGCCGGGCAGGGTGTCCACTGCCACGCCCGTAGTCCCGGTAGGCCTGCGCGGCGACGCGCGCATGCGCGGCACCGAAATCTTCGATCCGAACTCCATAGGCATCGAGCAACTGGTCGACCATCCGCGCGATCTCGGGACGGTAGCGCCGCTGCAGGACGGCGCACAGCTCGACGTAGGTCGGTGCCGGCATGCGTGCGTCCAGCGAGCGCTCAAGCAGATCCTTCAGGCGCTCGGCGCCCGGCTCACCGAGGACGATCGCCACGATGGCGGACGTGTCGACGATCATCGCGGCAGGCCGCCCTCGTCGTAGAGTTCGGCCTCGTTTCGGCGGATCGCCCGCTTGTCTGCGTCGGTGAGCAGGTTGTCAAGTCCGCGCAGAATCTCCGCCGCCCCCGCTCGTTTGGCCTGAATATGCTCATCCGCGGCGCCTTCGACCTCCGCAAGTCTCCGCGCAACGGCGTCTTCGACCGCACCCGTCTGGCTGGTGCCGGTACGAGCCGCCAACTGACGTACCAACTCGACCACTCGCTCGCTTTTGATATTCAGACCCACGGTAGAAGTCTACCGTTGGCTGGGTTGAATTATGTCCGTCCGCGTGAAGAACGGGCAGCCGCGGCGGGGCAGTTCTGTCACGCCGCCGACCCGGACGGATTGTTTAGGGTTGGCGCCGTAACTGGAGGACCCGCACGCTCGCGCGGAGAGATATCTCAGGCCGTCTCGGTGATCGGGCGGTCCACCCAGCTCATCAGGTCCCGCAACTTCTTGCCGGTGACCTCGATGGGATGCTCGGCGTTGGCCTTGCGCAACGCCTCCAGCTCCTTGTTGCCGCCCTCGACGTTGGCGACCAGTCGCTTGACGAAGGTGCCGTCCTGGATGTCACGCAGGATGGCACGCATACGTTCCCTGGTGCCGGCGTCGATCACCCGCGGACCCGACAGGTAGCCGCCGAATTCCGCGGTATCGGAGACGGAGTAATACATCCGCCCGATGCCGCCCTCATACATCAGGTCGACGATCAGCTTCAGTTCGTGCAGCACCTCGAAGTAGGCCAGCTCCGGCGGGTAGCCGGCTTCGACCATCACGTCGAATCCGGCCTTGACCAGTTCCTCGGTGCCGCCGCACAACACCGTCTGCTCGCCGAACAGGTCGGTTTCGGTTTCGTCTTTGAACGTGGTCTCGATGACGCCGGCGCGGGTGCCGCCGATCGCCTTGGCGTAGGACAGCGCCAGCGCCAGGCCGTCACCGCCCGGGTCTTGAGCCACCGCCACCAGGCACGGCACGCCCTTGCCGTCGACGAACTGGCGGCGCACCAAATGCCCGGGCCCCTTCGGAGCGACCATCGCCACCGTGATGTCGGCGGCTGGCTTGATCAGGCTGAAATGGATGTTGAGCCCGTGGCCGAAGAACAACGCGTCGCCGGGTTTCAGGTTGGGCTCGATGTCGCTTGCGAAGATGCCGGCCTGAGCGGTGTCGGGCGCCAGCAGCATGACCACGTCGGCCCAGGCCGCTACCTTCGCCGGCGTGTCGACCTCCAGGCCCTGCTCGTCGACCTTGGCTCGCGACTTGGAGCCCTCCTTCAGCCCGACACGCACCCGCACGCCGGAGTCGCGCAGGCTCAGCGAGTGCGCATGCCCTTGGCTGCCGTATCCGATCACCCCGACTTTGCGGCCGGCGATGATCGACA
>NZ_JBYCLE010000606.1:0-25493 GCF_057473765.1 Mycobacterium sp. TH-M106
GCTCCGGCACCGTGATGAGACCGACCTGGTCCCAAGACAAGCACCATAGGCAACGAATAATACGGGCCCGAGCACGCCATCACCCCAGCTCAGAGCCTATTTCATCTGCGTCGGGCTGACAGCATTTGAACCTGCGACCACTTGACCCCCAGGAAGTAGAGGCAGCGCATACACCCAGGTCGCCGGCGGTTTCCTGCGACAAGACGCGCGGCGTGACGGGCGCCGACGCGCAGGTTGTTCAGCATCGCGCATAGCGTGTGGTCCCAACGTGGTCCCTGCGGTACGCCCCACTTTCGCGTGTTTCTAGCGTTGCGAATTGCGGCTTCGACCCCAGGCAGAGGTCAGATAAACCCACGACCCGCACCCGCTATGACCAAGCTCCGTTCACGTGTCTTCGTCACCCGACGGTTCCGCGTTGGCGCTGCGCTGTGGAGACTCTAGCGAGGTCGGACCGGTGGCTGCGTCGGAGTTTTCCTCTGGCGGGTCCTCGACCTGGCTGTCACTGCCTAAGCCGAGCACTCGCTCAAGGTCTCCCCGCACTTCTTCATCGGTTTCCGCCAGCAAGTTCCAACCGTTCCAGATCAAACCAGAGACTGACACCCTTGAGTTTGTGCGTGCACTCGCCGCCCCCCGTTCATAGTCGACCGGCACCGCCTTTCCATTGACCCTGGCCACGACGTCGTTGACTCTGACCAGCGTGCCGACGCTCGCGGTCACCCTCTCCACCAAATCGCTGGTCGCAACATCGCCGTCCCCGGGCGAGGTGAAACGCACTGCAATACCACTCGCGTCACTCACACCGATCTCAGAAATCGTCAAGCGTGCATTCTCAGACCTTGTCGAGAGTTTCGACAGCGATGGAAGTTCGTCAAGCGCGTACGCATCGTCGTTCTTCGTTGTGCCGGTTGGCACATGCGATGTACCCACCCACGCTTGATATCCACCTCCACGCAAAGAAAGATTCCCGTCGTCGACTTGCCAGGTGAACGGGTCGGCGTCTTGATCGGAACGGTGAGTCCTTCGCATGCTGCATCGGTTCGACATCAGTCGGCTAACCGCATTTTTCATGATGCTCTGGAGACGAGGTTGGTCTCCAAGGAGACGCAGACCAGAAAACGACTCAAGAGTGATCGCATTTCCGATCTGTTCCCAAAAGTCGGACAAAGATTCCGGCACAATGTCGAGTAGTTGACCAAGTAGGTCGGCGGAGAGGTCGTCACCAATCGACGTCACGCCACCCGGGAAGTCGACGGCCCGAGCCCCGCCGCTAATCCAAGCCGCTTCAAACAGGTGCGTGAACTCTGTGGTCGCACCAGGATCTAGGACGGCCTCAACTGCGTCGATCGCATCAGCAGTCTTGGCGCGGTCAGAATGCATGGCTCCGTCAAAGCCAGATTCGACTCGTTCGGCAAGTGTTTGCGCTTCCCCATCTTCGATAAGGCCCCTTCCGCCACGCATCACGAAAGAGGACAACATCTTTCCCGTTCGGGGAGGATCATCCAATAGGCCAATAGCTGGCACGCTAGCAACGAGACTTTTACGTTGGCCGGCAGACTGGGCCAGGGAATCGATAGCCTGGCGAACTGGCTGGCCCGAGAGGGGAACGAATTCGCTTAACTGGACGAAAATGGGGTGACGATCAGCAAGTCTTAGAACGTCGTCCTCGATCTCTTCGGCGTAGGCGGAAGCTCGCAGGAAGACAAACCGATCTGGACGATTGGACCAGCGCATGACAAAGTCAGGAAGATACGAATGATTAAAATGGTCCGTCGCCAATAGCCGCATCCCACGGTCGGCCTCACTTAGGGTTTTCGCAGCCAAGGTCTTGATCTTTCTCACTGCATCATCAAGATCCGGCGCACTAGCAGCTTCCATAATGTCGCTATATGAAGTCACAATTCGACCTCTTTCGCATTATCTACTATGAATTTCTCAATCACTCCGTGATGCTCCTTCGAAAGAGTCAAGTGATCGATCTGCTTTTCCGAGAGGATAAGCATCCACAGCCTATCGGATACAAGCTCGGCAGTCTCGGCGCTGAACGATTCTTCCGGCACCTGGTTCGGCACAAAATTAATGTCCAGCAGGTCTTTATGAAGAACTGCAGATTTAACTTCGTCGGAGCTGGTAATCTTGTCCCACTTAGTGCCACCATGCGGAGCGAATGCGATCCAGAAGAATTGGTCTGCCATCAAATGGTCGATCGAAACTGCACGGTAGCAATGTGCGAGAAAGGCTCTGAAATGTGCCGTTAGGTCCGATGAGTTAGCATATTTCTTACACTCGGCGAGAAAATTCTGACCAACGAAATCGCCTTCACGAAATCGACCGCCAAGATCAAAGGAGAAGACTGCATTGGCATCCTTATAATCGGCCTTTTTCAGCGTTAGCTTTTTCGCTGCAACACCATCGGGGTTGACTAAATCGGCACTAACTCGGGTCGTTCTATCGAGCCACTGCTTGGCAAGAAGCGCGCCGACTCTACCCTTGCGCTGCTCTGTCTCACCCGACACACAAGCTCCCCCACGTACGCGGCTTCATCCGGTTTAGGGTACGTCACCCCCTCTGCACTAAGCCCCGTTCCGAATCGTGTCTTCCTGATGTCGAAGTTCGGATCGTGGTCCTAAATCGCACGGTAGCTCACCTATGCGACAGAGCGCTCGCCGATCCGCCGATCCCGAGTCGCCGTACCCCGCGCGCCCACTGGACCTACTTGTTGTGCCGCGCTCAGACTGTCACGGCATATGAATCCCTACTGCATCAATTCGGTGAACAAATCGCCGCACTACCTCGGCAGCCGCTTCCACTGTCGCAGCGAGTTCAAGGTGATCCAGTCCCTCCAGCGCGCCCAGGTAAATCGGCGGCCAGTGCGGCAGCGCGGCCATATTCGGCGGCCATGGCTGCTGGGCGCGCGCGTCGAAAACCGCGATACACGCGCTGCGCGTTGACAATAGATCGGTGTCGGGCAGCAGTCCTTCGAGAAGTTGCAAGTCCACGAGGTCGTGAGCGCGGTCGTTGAACTTCGGCGGGTCAAGCACTGCGGTGACCGCATGGAGCTTCTGCGCGATCTGCCACGGAACGGTCATGCACGGCACGGAGACCGCCGCGGGAAGCCCGACAAGGCCGAGGGCATCCGAGGTGAGGGTGTCGAACTGGTCGGCATTGCCGGCTTCGACGGTAGAGACCTCGATCGGAACAGATGCGAAAGGCTTGCCGCGGTAGTTGAGCTTGGCGGTGAATCGTCGCGGCTTCACGGGCATGCCGGGAACATCGATCTCCTCGGGGACGGTGAAGATCGCTGTGAACCCCTCCCACTCCGTCTCGCCGGCCTCGGCCAGTTGCTCATGGACGTCTTCGATGTCGAGACGTGCGACGGTGTCGAAGTCTTTGGAGGTCCGTGAATCGGGGATGCCCCGGCGCAGCTCCAGCGACGATCCACCTTTGACCAACAGCAGCGGAGCGCCGTTGTCGTCGGTGAGCATGGCCGCGAACTGAGCGACGACGATCATCGCAACGTGTCGCTGCAATCGGCCGAACACCACACCTTGCCGTTGCGCTGCTTGCGTGAGCCGATCTCGCAATGAGCGCAGGTTCGTCGGTGGTGACGAATAGGGCTGGTTCACGCCGACTTCCTCTTGGCGCGCACGCGTAGACCGGTGGCAGGTTCATCGAGTGCGGCGCGTAGCTCAGCCGCTGGCGAACGACGAAGCGTGCCCTCGGCTTCGGCCCGTTCGATCGCCGTCCGAAGCTGATAGGGATCAGTCCCCGTGTCCAGGCAGTCTTTGATGGTTCTCGCAACCGTTGTCACAGGTATGGCGTCGACCGACGTGATGTCGGTTGCTGGGAGGTCGCGACGGTGAAGCCGGTACAGCTCACCCCCCGCTGCGCGGGGATGGTTGTTGCGCGGCACCGTGAGGTGAATGCGCGAAGGGTTCACGTCAGCGAGGGCGTGAAGCGCCAAAGCCGACTCATGCGAGATGGCACCACGGCCCAACGTCCAGGCGACGGCAGCTGCGAGATCGTCGTGTTCTCCACGCGGCAGAACGGGCACCCGGTACACACCACGACCGGTGCGCTCAAGACGTCCGCGTGCCGTCAGAAGGCGAAGCTGCACGGGGTCCACACCGATATCCCGAGCGTCGCGAGTCGTCACATAGCCATGCTGCTCGGCTGCAAGTTCGACAAGCTGATCCCAGATCGCCATGTGCGCAATCGTATCAAAGAGATACGTTTTTGCACACAACACCGAAGATAGACGGCAAACTTACCCGTATGACTGGCGAAGGATCGATGCTCGCACAACTGGCCAACCGGCAGCGCGACAATCCCCCGCACTGTCGGCCCCGCAAAGTAAGGTCAGCTTCGTTTGGTGCTTGACGCGGGTGAAAGGGGCGCTGCATGGACGCATTCGGTGTCCTGAACGAGGTCTTGGGCGACTACGAGAATTTCGTCAAGGGCTTCCTGGAGATCAAGGACGACCAGATCCGCAGCAAGGTCGAAAAGGAGATCGCCGACGGTCTGCTCTGGCCGGAGCCGTGGCTCGCGCTCAATCCCGCGTTCGAGTCCGGCGGCACCGTCAGCGAACTGGTCGGCAACAGTGTCCTCGACCCCCAGGCGACTAACATCTTCCGGGCACGAACCGAACAGGACCCCACCGGCAAAGAGATCACCTTCCACCGCCACCAGACTGACGCCTTCGAGATCGCCAACCGTCGTGAGTCCTACGTGCTCACCACCGGCACCGGGTCGGGCAAGTCGATGGCGTACATCGTGCCGATCGTCGACCGGGTGCTGCGCGAGGGCTCGGGCAAGGGCGTGCGGGCCATCATCGTCTATCCGATGAATGCCCTGGCCAACAGCCAGCGCAATGAGCTGGAGAAGTTCCTCGGGAAGACGAATCCCAAGGTTAGCTTCGCGCGATACACGGGGCAGGAGAACAGGGAGGACCGCGAGAAGACCCTCGCCTCTCCCCCGGACATCCTGCTGACCAACTACGTCATGTTGGAACTGATGCTCACCCGCCCGAAGGAGCGCACGGCCCTGATCAGCAGTGCCCAGAACCTGTCATTTCTGGTTCTCGACGAGCTGCATACCTATCGCGGCCGCCAAGGGGCCGATGTGGCGATGCTGGTCCGCCGGTTGCGTGGCGCCGTCAAGTCGAATGACGTCCAGTGCATCGGGACCAGTGCGACGCTCGCCGGTCCCGGCACCAAGGCCGAACAACGTCAGCAGGTCGCCGAATTGGCGACGAGGATCTTCGGCGTCGATGTCCCCGCGGCCAACATCGTCGGGGAAACCCTACGACGCGCGACGACGGGCGAGGCAGACCCGGCCATGCTGACGACACGGCTGGCAGCACCGACACCGGCACAGTGGGACGAACTCAAAGCCGACCCACTGGCCGTCTGGACCGAGCAACACTTTGGCCTAGACACCGACGATGAGGGCAAGCTGGCCCGACGCTCGCCATCCACACTCCGTGACGCTGCCACGAAATTGCATGACGAGACCGGCTTGGACGAGGCGGTCTGCCGGGAGAAGCTGCAGGAGCTACTGCTCGCCGGCTCACGAACCCGCGATCCGCAAGGCCGTTCGCTGTTCGCCTTCAAGCTGCACCAGTTCATCGGCAAGGGCGACACCGTCTACACCACCTTGGAACCCCCGTCGAAGCGCTTCCTCACCACGCAGTACCAGCGCAGCGCACCCAACAGGCCCGCGGGCCAGCCGCTGTTCCCGTTGGCGTTCTGCCGCGAGTGCGGGCAGGACTTTCTGGTCGTGAACCTGGAGCGCGGCGGTGAGAACTTCAGCCCCCGCATCCCGAATTCCGATCTTGTCGAACGTCCCGACGCCGACGGCCTGTTGCTCCTGACAGAACAACCGTGGCCCGACCTACACGACCCGGCCTTGCTCGACCTGGTCCCCGAGGACTGGGCGGTGTCCAGCGGCAGCGGTCAAGTTCTCGACAAGGCTCGAATCCTGAAGCTAACCAACTCATTACGTGTCGACGAGTTCGGCACCATCACCGACGATGGTATGCCGGTGGCGTTCTTCGAGCGGCTCGAATTCTGCCCGTCATGCAAGACGAGTTACGAGAGCAGTCAGCAGTCGCAATTCTCCCGCGTCGCAAGTCTGGGCACCGAAGGCCGTGCGAGTGCGGTGACGGTGCTCTCGCAGTCGATCGTCAGAGCGCTGCGAGGCGAGTCCGACCTCGACGATGATGCACGAACGTTCCTGGCGTTCAGCGACAACCGTCAGGACGCGAGCCTTCAAGCCGGTCACTTCAACGACTTCGTGCTGGTCGGGCTAATCCGTTCAGCCCTCTACCGCGCCGCCTCCGATCACCAGGAACACAACCCCGGTGAACCGCTGACCGACTGGAACCTCGGACCCGAAGTGGTGAACGCGCTCAGCGGGCAGAGTCTCAGGTTCTTCGCCCGCGACGAGGAGACCGCTGACGAGCACATCCCACGGAAGAAGATCACCCGCGCACTGCGAGATGTCGTCGCCTATCGCTTGTGGGCCGACCTCAAGCGTGGCTGGCGCATCACCATGCCGAATCTGGAACAGACCGGACAACTACGCCTGGCCTATGAGGGGGTGGACGAACTCGCCGCCAACGACGGCAAATGGGCAAGCTACGGAGAACCATTGGCCGGCGCCAGTGCCGAGACCCGACAAGAAATCATGCATGTCCTCCTCGACGAACTTCGCCGAAACCTCTGCATCGACACCGAATTCCTCACCGACGAGAAATTCGATGCCGTCCGACGGGCCAGCAGGGAATGGCTGAAAGACCCGTGGGCCATCTCCGACGATGCCGGGACCTACAGCGGCCTGGCATACCCCGGTGGCCGGCCGAAGGGGGTGGCCGGGATCGGCGCGGATCTCCACCTCTCAGGGTTGGGTGCGTAAGGACGCTGGCTGCGCCGTCCCAATCGCTTCCCCGGATTCCAGCATGCGCTCAAGACGAAGGATGCTGACGCGCTCATCGAGAGCCTGATGGACGTCATGGCCGGCGCCGGGATCTTGGTGCGCATTCCGGTTCCCAAGCGGCCCACGGGCTATCAGTTGCGTGCTGACCTCATCGCCTGGCATCCCGGCACCGGTGAACACCGGGCGCCCGACCCCATCCGCACAAACCAGACCGAAGGGCGAGTCAACCCCTATTTCCGAGATATGTACGCCGAGACGGCGCGGGCTTTGGTTGGACTGGAGGCCCGCGAGCACACCGCGCAGGTCGAGCCGGCCAAACGCCAGAAACGGGAAGAGGAGTTCAGCGAGGCCCGGCTCCCGGTGCTGTACTGCTCCCCTACCATGGAACTCGGCGTCGATATCAAGAGTCTCAATGTCGTTGGCATGCGCAATGTTCCACCGACACCGGCCAACTATGCGCAGCGTTCGGGACGTGCCGGCCGCTCCGGGCAGCCTGCGATCGCCCTGACCTACTGCGCCACCGGCAACGCTCATGACGCCTACTACTTTCGGCGCAGTCAGGACATGGTCGCCGGTGCGGTCGCCCCGCCGCGGTTGGAACTGGGCAACCAGGATCTGGTGCGCGCCCACGCCCACTCAATCTGGCTGGTGAAATGCGGCCTGGACCTCAAAGCCAGCATGGTCGACCTGCTGGAGATCGACCAGCCCGGCCAACCGTTGCGCGCCGAGGTCCTCGCGACGATCGAATCCCCATCGAGTCGCAGCGCCGCCATCACCGCGATCACCGACGTCCTGACAGCGACCACCGAAGTCACTTCGGCGCCATGGTGGACGGAGACCTGGATCGCTGAAACCGTCGACAAGGCGCCCAATCGGTTCAACCACGCCGCGGACCGGTGGCGCACGCTGTACAACGAGGCGCAGACGGAACTGGACCAGGCCAACACAACCCTGAAAACCATCGGTGCGTCCGAAAGCTCGAAACAACGTGCCCGCGGCCGTATTTCAGAGGCACGTGCTGCTCTCGACCTGCTCAAGGGCCAGGTCGACGATGTGCTTCAGGGTGATTTCTATACCTACCGCTACTTCGCCTCAGAGGGCTTTCTGCCCGGCTATTCCTTCCCGCGGCTGCCACTTTCGGCGTTCATTCCGGCCGAACGACGCACCCGCAGCGGCGGTGAAGGTGATTTCATTCAGCGGCCCCGGTTCATGGCGATCAGCGAGTTCGGCCCGGGTGCGTTCATCTACCACGAGGGTGCGCGCTACGAGGTCAATCGGGTCAGTCTGCCCGCCCGGGACGACGGCACTGGTGTTCACATCACCGAGATCAAGCGTTGCAGCGCCTGCGGGTATCTCCACGAGTCCACCGACCCCGATCTCTGCCAGCATTGCGGTGCGCCGTTCGCACCGGATGCCACGATGGCCAACTTGATGCGGCTGCTGTCGGTCAAGACTCGCCGCCGCGATCGGATCAGCGCCGACGAGGAGGAACGCCAGCGCGCCGGCCACGAGATCGTCACGACCATTCGCTTTGTTCCGCATGGGGTTCGGGCCGGCCAGCTGACCAGCACGATCACCGAAGGCGGACGCGACCTCGGCACCATGACCTACGGTGACACGGCGCAGATCCGCCGGATGAACGTCGGACTGCGTCGGCGAAAAGACAAGGACGTCCGGGGGTACGTGTTGGACACCGTGGAGGGACGCTGGTGCAAGGAGGCGGACCTGGCCAAGAACGTGCACGGTGAGGCGCCGCGCTATCAGCGGGTGATCCCGCACGTCGAGGACCATCGCAATGCGCTGCTGTTGCACCTGGACCCGTCGATCGGCCCCGATCAGCGGATGGCCGTGATGTATGCGCTCAAGCGCGGTATCGAAGCGGTGTATCAGTTGGAAGGCTCCGAACTTGCGGTGGAGGCGCTGCCCAGCAACACCGGTGACCACGCCTGGTCGCGGTTGTTGTTTTTCGAAGCGGCGGAGGGCGGGGCCGGTGTGCTAAGACGGCTTGCCACCGAGAACGGCCAGCTCACCCAGGTGGCGCGAAAAGCGTTGGAGATTCTGCACTTCAATCCCGACACCGGTGAAGACCTGCATCGCGCACCGCACGCGATCGAGGACTGCGCACAGGCCTGCTATGACTGCCTGCTGTCTTACAGCAACCAGTGGGACCACCAGCACCTGGACCGTCACAGCGTTCTCGTCCTGCTCCAGCGACTCGCCTCATCCACGGTGTCGGTCGGCGCCGGGGGTGAGGATCGCGCGGCGCAACTCGAACGCTTGACCAGAGCCTGCGACAGCGAGCTGGAAAAGCAGTTCCTCGTCCTGTTGGAACACCACGGCTTCCGGCTCCCTGACGATGCCCAGAAGATAGTCGACGGGTATTACGTGAGGCCTGATTTCGCGTACCACACCGACGGCATGGACGTTGCGATCTTCATCGACGGCCCCATCCACGACACCGCGAATCAGAGTCAGAAGGACGAGCAGGCACGCATGAAGCTCGAAGACGAGGCGGGATGGCTAGTGCTGCGCTTCCGCTATGGCGACGCAGACACCAACTGGCTCAACACCATTGCTGAGCACGGCGGCGTGTTCGGCGAAGCGAAGGCGGACGCGTGACGACGCTCGACTACCCTGCCGGCAGCCTGGTCAATGCCCGCGGCCGGGACTGGCTGGTCCTCCCCGGGTCCCCTGACGGCACGCTGCTGGTTCGCCCGCTCGGGGGGCATGAGCACGAAACCACCGTGCTGCTGCCCGAGATCGACGACTTCGCGGCAGCCACATTCGAACCACCGACGGTCGACGACCGCGGGGACGCCGGCCGGGCCCGGCTGCTTCGCGATGCACTCCGGCTGTCGTTTCGTGCCAGCGGCGGCCCGTTCCGGTCCTTCGCGCGCCTGGCCGTCGCACCCCGCAACTACCAGCTGGTGCCGCTGATGATGGCGGCCAACCAGGATGTCACCCGGCTGCTGATCGCCGACGGCGTCGGTATCGGCAAGACGGTCGAAGCCGGACTGATCGCCGCCGAGCTACTGGCCACCGGGGAAGCGCAGCGGTTGGCGGTGTTGTGCTCGCCGCAGCTGGCCCCGCAATGGCAGGGCGAGCTCCGGCACAAGTTCGGTATCGACGCGCAGCTTCTGTTGCCGTCCACGGTCAACCGGCTGACGCGTGGCGTCCCGTTCGGATCTAACGTCTACCAGCACTACCCGTATCTGGTGATCTCCACCGATTTCATCAAGCAGAAGTCCCGCCGTGACGAATTCGCCTTGCACTGGCCGGAACTGGTGATCGTCGACGAGGCGCATACCTGTGTGGCCTCCGCCGGCGTCGGCAAGTCCTCCCAGGCGCATCTGAGATATGCGTTGCTGCGCAAACTCGCCGACGACCAGCAGCGCCACCTGCTGCTACTGACCGCGACGCCACACAGCGGCGACGACGCCGCCTGGCAGTCGCTGATCGGCCTGCTCGACAACCGCCTCGGCGACCTGCCGGCAGACCTGTCCGGCCGCGACCGCGAAGACGACCGCAAACTGTTGGCCAAGTATATGATCCAGCGCCAACGCGCCGACATCCGCGAATACCTCAACGAGGACACCCCGTTCCCCGATCGCGAAACCACCGAGACCGCCTACAAACTCACCGCGGCATACCGCCAACTGTTCGACGACGTGATGGACTACGTCCGCGAACAGGTCGCCGACCCCAAGCTCACCGCGGTACGGCAACGCGTCCGGTGGTGGTCGGCGATCGCGCTGCTGCGGTGCCTGGCCTCCAGCCCGGCCGCAGCCGAACAGACCCTGCTCAACCGTTCGGCGGTCGCAGCCTCCGACGACGAAACCGAGGTTGACGCCTACGCCGAACCCCGCATCCTCGACACCGATCTGGACGACACCCTGGAAGCCGAGGACGTCACCGTCGGCGCCGACACCGATGACACCGACGCGCCCGACACAAAAAACCGGAAGCGGCTGCGCGAATTGGCAACTCAGGCGGCAGCACTGAAGGGCCCGCGGTCCGATGCGAAACTCAAGCGGCTCATCCCGCTGCTCAAGGAACTGCTCGACGAGGGCTACCACCCCATCGTCTTCTGCCGCTACATCCCCACCGCCGACTATCTCGCTGAGCACCTGAGTTCAGCCCTGTCGAAGGTCAAAGACCTCAAGATCGACGCCGTCACCGGAACTCTGCCACCGGAGGAACGCGAATCCCGCGTCGATATCCTCAGCGCCCACGACGGCCCCCGCCTGCTGATCGCGACCGACTGCCTCTCGGAGGGCGTCAACCTGCAGGACGGCTTCAGTGCCGTCGTCCACTACGACCTGGCATGGAATCCCACCCGCCACGAACAACGCGAAGGCCGCGTCGACCGGTTCGGCCAGCAAGCCCCCACCGTGCGCACCGTGACGTACTACGGCGAGGACAACGGCATCGACGGCATCGTGTTGCAGGTCCTCATCCGCCGCCACGAGAACATCAAACGCAGCATCGGTGTCTCGGTGCCGATCCCGGTCGATGCCACCACCGTGATGAAGGCGATCTGGGAGTCCCTGCTGCTACGCGGCAAGGACGCCGAACAACTGACCCTCGACTTCGCCGAAGCCACCTCCACATCCCTGGCAGAACAGGTTGAGGTCGAGTGGACCAACGCGGCCGAACGGGAGAAGGCGTCGCGGACCCGGTTCAGGCAGGCCGGACTCAAACCCGACACCGTCGAACACGCACTGACCGAGGTGCGCCGCGCCCTCGGCGGGCCGGCCGATATCGAAACCTTCACCCGCACAGCACTATCCATTCTGAGTGCACCGGTCAGCGACACCGACGACGGGTTCACCGCGATCATCACCGCCCTCCCTGCCGCGGTACGCGATCAACTGCCGCCCACCAAGAACGGGCGACTGCACTTCCACCGCTCGCTGCCCGTCCCGGCCGGGCACAGCGTGCTCACCCGCACCGATGCCACTGTCGATGCGCTGTCGCGCTATGTCCTCGACGCCGCACTGGACTCCCGGCTCGACCCGGCGGCCCGCCCCGCCCGCCGCGCCGGTGTGATGCGCACCAGCGGCGTCACCAAGGTGACCACCTTGCTCATGGTGCGTCATCGGCTGGAGATCACCATCCCCGGCTCGGCCGGCACCGTCACCCAGGTCGCCGAGGAAGCCAAGTTCCTGGCGTTCACCGCGAGTGGCGATACCTTGACCTGGTTGCCGCAGGGCGAGGTCGACGCGCTGCTGTCGTTGATGCCGTCAGGCAACGTCGACGACGCGCTGGCCCGCATGCAGTTGGGCCGTGCCCTGGGGCGCCTAGAGGCGCTCAGCAAGCACCTCAGCAACACCGGCACAGACGCAGCGAAGAACTTGGTGTCCGAGCACCAGGCGGTCCGCAGCGCGTCCAAGGCCGCCGGACGCGCACCCACCGTCCGGTTCCTGCCGCCCGCCGACGTCCTGGGTATCTACGTGTTCCTACCGGAAGCCGGGGTCCGATGAGCGCACTCACCGTCTTCCGGGCCGTTCGCACGGTCGGCACCGCGCTGCCCGCCGAAGCCCTCCCCCGGGCCAACGAACTGCGCATGCCCGGCCAGACCGCCGACGCTTACCAGCTGCCACCGGGGATGGCGGTCAACGGCGCCATCGCCCGCGCCTGGGAAGCCATGCTCGCCGCACACCGGAGCTGGTGCACCGCGTTGGAGCGACTGCCAGACGGTGACGCCGCCACCAAACTCACGCGGGACAGATGGCTGCTACCGCTGCTTTACGAACTCGGTTGGGGCCGGCCCGATGTCGTCAGCGGCGGGCTGCCGGTGCCGCCCGGCCTCGGCGAGGCCGAGGCACCGCACTTCCCCATCTCACACCGCGTCACCTGGCCCGATGCTGCGAACCCCTCAATCTGGGCGCCGCTGCACCTGGTTGGCGCCGGAATCGACCTGGACACCAAGACCGCGGGGGTGACCGCCCGGGCGCCGCAGGCCATGGTGCAGGACTACCTCAACCGGGACGACCACGCGCTGTGGGCGATCGTGTCCAACGGCCATCAGCTGCGGCTGCTGCGTGACGCCTCCAGTCTGACCCGGCAGTCGTTCGTCGAGTTCGACCTCGACGCGATCTTCGCCGACCAGCTCTACGCCGACTTCCGCATCCTGTTCCTGACCGTCCACGCCAGCCGGTTCGCGCCCCGCCTGGACGACAAGGCCGCCAAAGCGGTTGCCGACAGTGAGGACGCCGGTGAGGACGCCGAAGTCGAGCTGGCCGAGCCCAAGCTCGACAACTGCTGGCTGGAACGCTGGCGCACCAACGCCATCGACGACGGTGCCCGCGCCCTGCTGAACCTGCAACACGGCATCGCGGTCGCGCTGCAGGAGCTCGGCACCGGGTTCGTCTCGCACCCGGCCAACGCTGCCCTGCGCGAGACGCTGGCTGTCGCCACCGACGCCGACCGCGACCTGCAGCGCGCACTGCTGCGCATCGCTTACCGGCTGATCGTGCTGTTCGTGGTCGAGGACCGCGACCTGCTGCACCGCTCCGATGTTCCCGTCAACCCCCGCACCCTCTATGCGGACTACTTCTCCACCGCGCGGTTGCGCCGACTGGCGGCCGAGCCGATCGGCGGCTGGCACACCGACCTGTGGCAGGCGCACCAGATCGTCACCGACGCCCTGGCCGGCGACGGACTGCCCGCGCTGGGGCTGAGCGGTCTTGGCGCCAGCCTCTTTTCGCGGGACGCGCTGAGCATCCTCGACGGCGCCGAGTTGCCCAACCGGGCCTTGCTCGCCGCGGTGCGGGCGCTGGCCCAGATCGACGACCCGGTCACCGAGTTACCGCGGTCGGTCGACTACCGCAACCTCGACAGCGAAGAACTCGGCGGCATGTACGAAGGATTGCTGGCCTACACACCGCGGTATCACGCCGACGAGCGGGTGTTCACCCTCGAGGTGTCCACCGGCAACGAACGCAAGAAGTCCGGCTCCTATTACACCCCGTCGGATCTGATCGCGCTGGTGCTGGACGAGGCGCTGAACCCGCTGATCGACGAGGCCGTTCGGGAACCCGACCCGCAGCAGGCACTGCCAGATCTCACGGTGGTCGATCCGGCTTGCGGTAGTGGACATTTCGTTGTCGCCGCCGCACGGCGGATCGCCTCAGCACTGGCCACCGTGCGCACCGAAGAGACCGAACCCACACCCGCCGCACTTCGGGCGGCCACCGCCGATGTCATCGAACGCTGCGTCTACGGAGTGGACCTCAACGACCTAGCCATCGAGATCACCAAGGTGGCGCTGTGGCTCGAAGCCTTCGACGCCGATCGGCCATTGCCTTTCCTCGACGCGCACTTCCGCGTCGGCAACGCACTGCTAGGGACCACCCCGGAGCTGTTGCGCCACAACATCCCCGACGAGGCGTTCAAGGTGCTCGGTGAAGACGACAGCGAATGGAACTCGCTGCTTAAGAAGCGCAATAAGAAAGAACGGCAAGCCGACCAGGACCAGCTGACGCTGAGCTTCGGCCCCGAAACACTCAACGTCGAAACCAGCCAGTTCACCAAGGCCGCCCGCGAAGCCGACACCGGTACCGTCGCCTCGGTGGCTGCGCTGCGCGCCCGCGCTGACGCATGGCGACGACTGGAAGCCGACCCCGACCTGGTGGCCGCCAAGCTGGTCGCCGATGCGTGGTGTGCGGCGTTCGTGCAACCGAAGACCGGGGCGACCACCTCCGGCCAGGGCATCACCCATGCGACGGTCCGCACACTGTCCGAAGCTCCGGAGTCGGTGCCCGACACCATCGTCACGCAAGTCAATGCCCTGGCCCGTCAGTACCGGTTCTTCCACTGGCATTTGGAGTTTCCCGGCAATTTCATAGTGCCGGACGACGGTAGCGCCGACGCCGGGACCGGGTGGACGGGTGGGTTCTCCTGCGTCGTCGGCAACCCGCCGTGGGAGAAAGTGAAGCTCCAAGAAAAAGAATACTTCGGCAATGCCGGACGACCAGATATCGAGAGCGCAACACCTGCATCGAAGCGAAAAAAATTAATCGAGAAGCTCGCAGATGAAGACCCAGACCTCTTTGCAAGGTACCTTACGGCGCTCCGCCAATCGGATGCGACCGCTCACCTACTTTTGAAGAGCCAACGATACCCGCTAACCGGACAAGGCGACGTTAACACCTACAGCGTCTTCGCCGAGACAATGCGTACGATCACCAATGCTGAGGGCTCTGCTGGCATCATCACACCGACCGGGCTTGCCACCGATAAGACCGCTGCACCTTTCTTCGCCGACTCGTTGAGTAATCACAGGCTATTCGCGTTCTACGACTTCGAGAACGAAGCCAAGATCTTCCGTGATGTGGACCACCGAGTTCGCTTTGCAATCACCACGGTGACAGGAGCGCAGCGCTCGGTCCGACGAGCCAAGTTCGCGTTTCTGAACCGCCACATATCCGATGTTCCCGACAGGCGGTTCCAGTTAGCGGCAGACGAAGTGCTGCTGATCAACCCAAACACAGGCACGCTCCCCATGTTCCGTACTCGCAGAGACGCTGACATCACCGTCGGCATCTTCTCCCGTCACCCTGTGCTGATTAGAGAACAAGATCCCAAAGGGAATCCATGGGGTCTCTCGATGCCAACGTTGTTTCACATGACGAACGACTCTGGACTCTTCGAAGAGGCGGAAGGCCTCTCCGACGGGGAGTTCAACGGTTGGTCGTACACGCAGGGAAGCAAAGAGTATGTACCCTTATACGAAGCAAAGATGTTGGGGCACTTTGATCACCGTTTCGGAACCTACCAGGGCGCAACGCAGGCACAACTGAACTCAGGATCGCTCCCGCGGCCGAGCGTGGATGAGCACGACGACCCGCGTTTCGAGCTGCTCGCTCATTATTGGGTGTGCCTTCCAGAGATGACTAGGAAGCTCAACGACCGATGGTCTCGCGGTTGGATGCTCGGGGCACGTGGCATCACCAACATGGGGAACGAACGGACATTTGTGCCCTCAGTCCTTCCAGCCTCGGCCGTCGGAAATTCATTCTTTCTTGCCATCCTCGAAAACCCTGACCACGGACCGCTACTCCACGCAGCTTGGTCCACGCTGACGTTCGACTACCTCGCGCGCCAGAAGCTCAGCGGTTCGAATGTGAACCAATTCGTTGTGAAGCAACTCGCCTGTCCCACACCAGACACGTTTGATGAAGCGACTCCGTGGCGAGCGGATACCACACTCTCGAGTTGGGTCCGTGCGCATGTTCTCGAACTGTCATTCACGTCATACCGACTGAAGCCATACGCACAGGACCTCGACGATGACGGCCCACCCTTTCACTGGGATCCAGAACGCCGAGCCCTTCTGCGCGCCGACATCGATGCTGGCTTTCTCCACATCTACGGCCTCGATCGCGAAGAAACAGAGCACGTCCTCGACTCATTTCCTATCGTCCGGAAGTACGAGGAACGCGATCTCGGCGAGTTCCGCACCAAACGCCTGGTTCTGGAGGCCTATGACCGCATGGCTGAAGCGATCGCGAATGGCGGCAAGGGCTGGAAACCGCTCGCCGATCCCCCCGCCGGTCATGGGCCCCGTCACCCCGAATAGTCAACCAACGGAAGAGCAATGCCGACACTCGCCATCGACAAGGGATTCCTCAGGGACCCGGTCAAACTGGAGAAGCCCGTCTACAACCGCGTCACCGAGGTGTTCGACGAGTTCGACGCCGCCACCCACACCGGGTTGCACCTGGAGAAGATCGCCAACGCCCGCAACCCAAGGTTTCGGTCCATCCGTATCGACCAGGCCTGGCGCGGGATCGTGCTGGCCCCGGTCACCGGCGACGTTTACACCTTGCTGAAGGTGTTGCACCACGACGACGCCTACGCCTGGGCGCAACGCAGCAACGTCTCGGTCAACACCGCCACCGGCGGCATCGAAATCCGCGACGAAGCCGAACTCGACCGCCAGATACCCGAGATGATGGAAGCCGCCAAGTCCGCCGGCACCCCGATCTTCGCCAACGTCAAAGACGGCGAGCTGACCAAACTCGGCGTCGACGAGAAGGTCCTCGCGTTCGCGCGGACCGTCACCGACGCCGCACAACTCGACGCAGCGAGATCTTTCCTGCCCGAAACACAATGGGATGTGCTGTTCGGCCTCGCCGCCGGATTCACCCCCGATGAGGTCTGGACCGACCTCGGCGCGCAGATCCTGAACGAGCCCGTCGACACCGAGGACATCGATGCGGCCATCCTGCGCAGCAGCGACCGCGTCGTCCTCGTTAGCGGGCCCGACGAACTGATGGACGTCTTCGCCTACCCGTTCGCCACCTGGCGGGTGTACCTGCACCCGACGCAGCGCGCCGTCGTCGACGCCGCCTACAAGGGCCCGGCCCGCGTCACCGGCGGGCCCGGCACCGGCAAGACCGTCGTCGCCTTGCACCGCGCGCACATGCTCGCCCGGCGTGGTGATGGCAAGGTACTGGTCACCACCTTCACCTCCACCCTGTCCGACACGCTGCAGTCCGGACTCGACATGCTCGTAGACGACGAGGAGGCCGAAAGCCGGATCGAGGTGTCCCATGTCGACCGGATCGCGCACCGCGTCTTCCGGAAGAGCCATGGTGCACCGCACCTGCTCGGCGCCGAGGACGAGAAAGTACTGTGGGCCGGGCTGATCGAGGAACTCGAGTGCACTTTCACGCCAGTGTTCCTGTCCGAGGAATGGCGGCAGGTGGTGCTGGCCCGTCGCATCAGCACCGCCGACGCGTACCTCGCCGCCAAGCGGACCGGACGCGGGCGTCCACTCGGATCCGCCCAACGGGCGCAGGTGTGGCAGGTCATCTGGGAGTTCGAACATGCCCTCACCCAGCAGGGCGTGTGGACGCACGAAACCATCCGACGCGAAGCGACCCGCCTGCTGGAGGAATCGTCCGAGAAACCGTTCCGGCACATTCTCATCGATGAGGCGCAGGACCTCAGCCCCGACCAATGGCGGCTGCTGCGGGCCGCGGTCGCCGAAGCACCCGACGACATATTCATCGCGGGCGACACCCACCAGCGCATCTACGACAACCGGGTCAGTTTGCGCGAGGTCGGCATCAACATCGCCGGCCGGTCCTCACGATTGAACATCAACTACCGCACCACCGCGGAGATTCTCGGTTGGAGTTTGGGCCTGCTGCGCGGCGAGCCGATCGACGACATGGAAGGCGGGCTGGACTCCATCGCCGGCTGCAAGTCCTACGTGCACGGGCAGCCGCCGACATTGAGCGGACACCAAAGTGCCGATGCCGAGGCCAAATTCATCGCCGCGTCCGTCAAGGCCTGGATCGAGGGCGGAATCGCACCGTCGGAGGTCGGGATCGCTGTTCGCGCCAAGTGGCTGACGTCGAAGATCGAAAGTGCTCTGCGGGCGGCCGGGATCGACAGCGTCGACCTGGCGAAAGCCTCCGATGACGACGATGCTGTGCGCGTCGGAACCATGCACCGCGTCAAGGGTTTGGAGTTCCGCTGCATGTGCGTCGCTGGTGTCAGCGCCAAGTTGGTACCCGCCGCCAACGCCATCACTCCGGCCGAGGCCGACAAGCAGACGCACCACCAAGACCTGGAACGGGAACGATGCCTACTCTTTGTGGCCTGCACTCGGGCGCGTGAGGAACTGCTCATCACCTGGCACGGCGAACCCAGCCCGTTCCTGACCGCGCTTGAGACGAACTGAACAGGAGATTTACCGTGACCCGCCTGTCTACCTTGCTCGACGAAATCGATTCCGGCGTCGTGCTTCTCCCGGAATTCCAACGCGGCTACGTCTGGAACCGCGACCAGGTCCGCGGCCTGATGCGTTCGCTGTACCGCGCGTATCCGGTCGGCGGCCTGCTGATGTGGGAGACGACATCAGATGATGTCACTGTTCGTGGGGCCTCCTCGGGCAGTGGAACGCGACAACTGCTGCTCGACGGGCAGCAGCGCGTCACGTCGATGTATGGAGTCATTCGCGGCACACCTCCCCCGTTCTTCGAAGGCGACCCGAGTGCGTTCACCGGGATGCACTTCAATGTCGAAACCCAGTCCTTCGAGTTCTACGCACCCACCAAGATGGCCGGCGACCTCACCTGGGTCAACGTCACCGAATTGTTCCGAAAGGGGCCATTCGAGTACTTGAGCGCCTTTCCCGACGTCGAGCGCGAAGTGCTCAACACCTACCTTGAACGGCTTAACCGGATTAAAGAGATCGAGAACCGCAACTTCAACTCCGAGAAGATCACCGGCGCCGGTAAGACGGTCGATGAGGTCGTCGACATCTTCAACAAAGTCAACTCTGGCGGCACCAAACTGTCCAAGGGTGACCTCGCGTTGGCAAAGCTCTGCGCCGAATGGCCCGATGCCCGAAAAGAACTGCGCGACAACCTGGACCGCTGGAAGAAGGCCGGTTTCCGGTTCTCGCTGGACTGGCTGCTGCGAAACGCGACCGCGGTCGCGACGGGCCGGGCACTGTTCTCCTCCCTGGGCGATGTGTCCGCCCCCGACTTCGAGGCGGCCCTCGGCAAGTCGGTGAACCACATCGGCACCTTCCTCGACGCAGCTTCTGGACGTTTGGGCCTCGACCACGACCGGGTGTTTATGGGTCGCTACGCCACACCCGTCATCACCCGGCTGCTGCAGCTCAACGGCGGCGGGTTCACCGACGGCGCGCACCGCGACAAAGTTCTGTACTGGTACGTGCACTCCGCGCTCTGGGGCCGGTTCAGCGGCTCGACGGAGACCTACCTGCAGCAGGATTACGAGGCGGTTGAGCGGGGCGGAGTCGATGCATTGATCTCGACACTGGAACGCGTCCGAGGTGGACGTCTGGCCATCGGCCCCGACGACTTCGCCGGCTCGACTCGCGGTTCCCGGTTCTACCCCCTGCTGTACCTGTTGACCCGAGTTGATGGTGCCCGGGACTTCGGTAGCGGGCTGGAACTGCGTGCTGAGCTTCTCGGCAAACTCACCTCGCTCCAGGTGCACCACATCTTTCCGAAGGCGTTGCTGCGCAACCACGGATTCGACCGCAACGAGATCAATGCGCTCGCCAATTTCTGCTTCCTCACCCAGGACACCAACATCAAGATCGGGATGCGTGACCCAGCCGAATACCTGCCGGAGGTACAGGCCAGGCATCCGGGTGTTTTGGATTCGCAGTGGATTCCGACCGATCCTGAGCTGTGGCGGGTAGAGCGCTATTCAGACTTCCTGGCCGCCCGCCGTGAGCTTCTGGCCGCCTCGGCGCAGTCCTTTCTCGAAGGCCTCCGCAACCTCGAAGGCCCGCACGACAACGTGGCCCTGGAATGGCTGCAGGTTGACGACGAGGTCATCGACGACCCCCGCGGTCAGCAGGTACGTGAACTCATCGCCGAGCTGAACCGCAGAGGCTATGCCGAGCCGGAAGTCGATGCGGAGATCCCAGACCCCGATACCGGCGCTGTGCTTGCGGTTGCAGAAGCCTTCTGGCCCAAGGGTCTTCAAGAGGAGCTGGGCGATCCCGTCGTCCTCGAACTCGACCCTGACGACGCCGATCTGCCTCGCCTGGAAGAATTGAAGATGAGAGTCTTCACCTCGGTGGACGCGCTGCTGCGGTTCGTTGAGAACGAAGGCGTCATCGCTTCCGGCGAGCCGGATACGACGGCTGCCGAGGTCGCCAGCGACTCACCACTAAGTGACATCGAGGCCGAATTTTCGCAACGAATGAAGGCCGTGTACGACCGCGGCCTTTCAGAGGCGGGGTACAAGGCCTCCTATTTCCTGAGCATGCTGTCGCAACACGGGCCGCAGGAGACCGCACACAAACTGTTGGCGTCCCGACCAATCTCGGACGGGTTCCGCGAACTGTGGGAGCGGGAGCGGCTTGACCTGACCGTGGAGGCCCTCGTAGTCGAGCCCAAGTTTTCGGAGCTGTTCAGCGAGAACGAGATAGCGGTTGCTCGGCGACGGCTGGACCAGTTCGGGTACACGCCCTAGGGCAGCCTGTGCACGGAAAACGATGATTACAAACCACATTCGCCAGTTAGATCGACACCCCAGAAGCAGGAGCAACCGTGTCCGACGAGAGCCCCGACAACCTTCCACTGCCGGCCGGAAGCGATGAAGTCGAAGTATCGGTTCAGCACGGCGGCCTCGTGGTTGCCGGCGATTCGGAAGCTATCGAGGCCTACCTGTCACGCCTGCGGACGGTCGCCGGCAAGACGATGCGGGTATCCGGCATCAACAAATCCTCGGTCGGCACCGCCGCCGGCCTTTTGGCCGGGATGGCAGCGATTCTCGCGGATTCGGGGAAGTACGTGCAGCTTCATCCCGACAGCGTCAACGCGCTGCGCGTGGGCAACTGGATTCCCGGAACTGACGGCTACTTCAGGATGATGACGCGTGGCGGCGACGGACTGTTCCTGCAACAGCTGCAGTGGGCACCGGCGCAGATCGCACCTCCGCAAATGGCCGCAGTTCAATTGATCGCCACGCAAATGGCGCTCAAGGCGGCGATTGCCAACGTGGAGGAAGCTGTACGTCGGGTTGAGGGCAAGGTGGAGTCCATCTTGGACCTCGCTCAGGCCTCGCGTGCGGGCGACGTCCTCGGCACGCACCTGTCGATTCGTCGGGCCACAGATTTCCTCGATGAGCATGGCGTGCTTCCCGATACCGATTGGGACGCTGTGGCGGGCTTGGGGCCCGCACTAAACGTGACAGTGGAACAACTCCGGAACCATGTGAGCCGAGTCCTCGATTCGTTCGACTCCACTCTTTCGGTCCAGAAACGAGCTGCCAAGCTCGGCGCGGCGGTCGAAGACAAGCAGCTGGGCGAGACCCTGAGCCTTTTGGTAGTCGCCGAGGATTCGCTGTACCGGTGGCAGCTACTGCGACTGGCCCGGGTTGGGGAGAAAGAGCCGCAGCACCGGCAGCGGGTGATCGACGACATGAACGAACTGATCCGCCATCACGTTGTCGAGGACGGCAAGCTATATCGCGACGCGATACGCCTGCTTCACGACTTTGCAAAACCGGAACCCATCGAGGGATTCCGGTTCTTGGCAGTTCGAGAATTAGCCAAACATCGTTCAACCCTTCGTGACGAGCTGGACCGCTTCGCCCAGGCCCGGCGCCACCAGGTCGAGGAGTGGTCGAACGTCAGCACTCCTGGTGTCCTGGACGCGGCGGCAGCTGTGATCGACGCGGTCTCCGGCTCGGCGCTCAAGGCCGTCGGGGCTGCCGGGCATGGATTCATTCGGATGGGCGAATACCTCGCAGATAAGGCCCAGACCGAGAAAGCCGCGTCGCCGATGGACGATTCCGATGGCTCTCCGGCTGAGACCAAGTGACTGGCTGAACACGTGGTCTCTCAGGCCCAGGTCGCGCACGTTATCGTCTCCTCTTCACGGGACGCAGCAAGCAAACAAGCCGTGTTGATCGCGCCCGTCGAACCATGAACGTGACCTACGCGGCAATCCTGATCAGCCTGGCCTCCCTCTTCTTGGGCATCGTGAACTATCAGTACACGCGGTACGCGCAGGTCCGCGACTTGCAGACCCCGCTGCGCAACGAGTTGCGGAACAACCTGCACCGGTTCGACTACTGGCGAATCGAGAAGATCCTGAACCAGCTTCAGGACCGTATTCCGTCTGCCGACGTCGAGGGCGAGCTGCGCAAGCTCAGCGAGTCCATCGCGCTCACCAAAGGCAGCTTCGTCGCCCCCACACCTCAACAGCTCCAGACTCTGGTCGACACCTTCGAATCGACATGCGCCGCGTTCAACGAGACCCGAACACCGCCCACGAGCGACAAAGTCTTCGATGGCGGCTACCAGGCGAAGCAACGTGCGAACCTGATCGAACACTTCACCGTCCTACGCCGTGAAATTCGTTGTTTTGTAGACGATTTGGATGCGATCCAAACCAAGCCGATGACTCGCCGCAAGCAAATCAAGCAGTTCAGGGCTCTTGATCGGAAAGCACGAGGGTGACTCTGCTTCAGACCGTCTTCTCCGGGGACCGCATCATCCAGGTGTCGGACCGCAGACTCACCCTGAATGGGCAGATCTTCGACGATGAGTACACCAAGCTGGTCTGCTGGAACCAGACCTTTTCGGCGGGGTTCACCGGCATCGCTCGCATCGACCGGCGCGCCAGGAAGTCGACGGCGGAATGGATCGCCGAAGTCCTGTGCGACTACCCCGCGTTCGTTCCCGGTGTGCAGGCACTGCGCCAGGAGGCGGAGAACCGAGTCTCCAAGTTGTCCTGGGCCGACAAGAGGCTGGCCATCGTCGTCGCTGGGTTCGACTTCCGTCAGATTCCGTTGATCGCGGAAATCGCCAACTTCGATACGGCCACGAACGTCACGCAGGACGCAGACAGCTTCCGCCTGAGATACGCACAATTTCCACCTGGGCGGAAGACTGGCACCCACTCAGTGGGCGCGGGCCTCGGCAACCTTGAACACCGTCTCCTATCTCGATACGTCCCCCGTATCCTGCAAAAGGACAAGGCCAACGGTCACAACCGTGCGATCAAGCTGTTGGTGGAGAATCAGCGGCGGGTCCACCGCAAGGATCCGCTAGTGGGGGCCGACTCTCAGGCCGTGACCATTCCCTCCACCCGGGATCGTCATCAGCAACCTCGACGGCACCGACATCCCCGCTCACAGCAGCAGTTTCGTGTACTTCGATCAGCACGGCTTCCGGTACAAGCAGCTCGGACCGCTCATGGCGCAGGGCAAGCAGGTCATCGACCAGGTGATTGGGACGGCGGACGAAGAGAACCCCGACCACCAGTCGATGAGTATTCGGTTCGTGAAGGTACCGCCGGCACCGACCCGCGCACAGCGGCGCAGGACGTCGCACTAGTTGCTGGCCGACACGCACCGTCCAAGCAGCCCCAGTGAGCCAACCCCATTCCTGTCGGCTTGCGCGGCCATCTTCTCCAAGGAGGTGCTCAATGTACAAGCAGAGTCGTAGCAAGCGGTGGCTCGGAGTCCTTCGCGAGGCTTTGACCATGCTCAAGATGGCTGAGAAATCCGTCGCGATGTACGCAGAGGCCGCAACCCGTATGCAAGGTGTACGAGTCGTAAGCGAACGCGACAAGGACGTTATGACCGGCATCGCCCGCGATAACATCAAGCTGACACTAAGAAGGGCGGATCAGTGGGGCCAAACCACTTGACGAAACGCAGATGCCGGTGTCCCACTGCACAGCCTGCGCAAGATTGCCGGCCATGGCAGCATCACCACCACCCAGCGCTACCTGCATCCCGATCGGCAGTCCGTGGCTGATGCCGGCGAGTTGCTGGCGCGGCATCTGTCATCGAAGGCTGGCCGCAAGCTGCGGGCAATCTAAGCCGCTACCCGATGTAGTGGCCGGGTCAGAATGGCGCGCCCGGAGCGAAGAGCGAGACGATATTTGACCACTGCGAGCGAGCGGACTGCTCGAACCGTTCGCTGAGTCCCTTAGCGAAGGACCACAGCTCGCGGTCCGTCGGATAATCGCCAGTTTGGAAATGCTCGTTGCCAAGAAGCAAATGCAACCTGTCCAGCTCGGCGGCCTGGTTCTCGATCGGGCCAAGAAGTCCCGGCATTCGCTCGATGGCCCACCGTGTAGGCCGCGCGTTGCCGTTCTCGTCGAACAGCAGGCCGTCCACCACACCGCGCCGGTAGTGCGGCGGCCAGTCCTCCAGAGAATCAGAGTTCGCACATGCTTGAACACCCTCGGCCTGGACGAGTACGGTGTCCCGCATTGCACGAATGCCTACCGCATTCCCGAGCTTCTGTTGAATCGACGTATCAAGATCGGCGATGTTGGCAGCCCGTAGTCGTTCTGCAAGGTTTCCCTTATAGAAGACCGCACCGTCGAGCAGGTCACTGATCAAAGTTGCGGGTTGGCCCAGGATGAGTGGCGCCAGTCGGCGAAGGGCCCAGCGCACCCACAACATCGTCGCTGGAACAACGACATCGACCATCTCCTGCTCGACCACAGGCTCGCGAGCGCGGCCGTGACCGGAGCCAAAGGTGTTGCGGATGACACCGACACTCTTGACGATCTTCATCGCGCTCTGGACGAGATTGCGTAGCTCGGGGTCACCACTGAGATGTGCACCCGGCTGGCGTTTGAGCACTGCGTGGGCAGAATCGACAAGCGCTGGAAAATCTGTTGCGGCTGGAGCTACTTCCCCGCGTTCAGTAATCACGACCCGCGCGACGGACTCGGCAAGCTCCTTCGCGCGGCCAAGAATTAGTGACCCGTCGGTGCCGCCCACGGCTTCCGCCAAGCGGTCGCGGTGACCAACGATTGCGGTCCATGCCTGCCCGTCGATACCCAGCGGACGGTCGATAGTCAGATCATCTGGCATAACGCTCCCCTAGCGTCCCGGTCGCAACAGTTACGCGGACTCGGAACCGGACGAGCAGCTGCCAACGCGTGCAGTGAGACCTGCCCCATGTGGTCCCAATGTGGTCCCAGGACCACCTGCACCACTGTGGGCCTCCTCCGGCGAAACAACAGCTCAGAGCCTATTTCATCTGCGTCGGGCTGACAGGATTTGAACCTGCGACCACTTGACCC
>NZ_JBYCLE010000607.1:0-2950 GCF_057473765.1 Mycobacterium sp. TH-M106
TCCTGACCTGCCGGCTCACCGACCGCCCGCTGCGCCCGTCGTTCGTCGCCGGCCTGCGCAACGAGATCCAGGTCGTGGTGACCGTCATGAGCTTGGACCCCAAGGACCTTTACGACGTGCTGGCGATCAACGCCGCATCGGCGTCGACCCAACTGGCCGGGCTGCCGTTCTCCGGCCCGGTCGGTGCCACACGGGTGGCACTGATCGACGGCACCTGGGTGGCGTTCCCCACCGTCGAGCAGCTGGAACGAGCGGTGTTCGATATGGTGGTGGCCGGCCGCACCCTCGATGACGGTGACGTGGCGATCATGATGGTGGAAGCCGAGGCTACCGGCAACGTCATCGAACTTATCGCAGATGGCGCCCAGGCGCCGACGGAAACGATTGTGGCCGAAGGTCTGGAGGCCGCCAAGCCGTTCATCGCAGCGCTCTGCGCCGCCCAGCGGGAACTCGCTGGCGCGGCTGCCAAACCGACCAGCGAATACCCGCTGTTCCCGGACTACGGCGACGACGTGTACGACGCGGTATCGTCCGCGGCCGCCGATGACCTGGCCACCGCACTGACCATCGCCGGCAAGACCGAACGCAACCAGCGCACCGACGAGATCAAGACCGAGGTGCTCGAACGGCTTACGGGATCCTCGAAAGCTTCGGAAACTTCGGAAACCTCGGGAACCTTTGCCGGGCGCGAGAAGGAGATCGGTGCCGCGTTTCGCGCGCTGACCAAAAAGCTGGTGCGCCAGCGCATCCTGGCCGACCACTTCCGCATCGACGGGCGCGGCATCACCGACATTCGTGCCCTGTCGGCGGAGGTGTCGGTGGTACCTCGAGCGCACGGCAGCGCCCTGTTTGAACGCGGCGAAACCCAGATCCTCGGGGTGACCACGCTGGACATGATCAAGATGGCCCAGCCGATCGACTCGCTGGGACCGGAGAAAACCAAGCGCTACATACACCACTACAACTTCCCGCCGTACTCCACCGGCGAGACCGGCCGGGTCGGTTCGCCGAAACGCCGCGAAATCGGACACGGCGCACTCGCGGAGCGGGCGCTGGTGCCGGTGCTGCCCAGTGTCGAGGACTTCCCGTACGCGATCCGTCAAGTGTCGGAAGCGTTGAGTTCCAACGGGTCCACCTCGATGGGATCGGTGTGCGCCTCGACGCTGGCGCTGCTGAACGCCGGGGTGCCGCTCAAGGCACCGGTTGCCGGTATCGCGATGGGCCTGGTCTCCGACGACGTGACGGTCGAGGGTGGCGGCACGGAGCGCCGATTCGTCGCCCTGACCGATATCCTCGGTGCCGAGGACGCGTTCGGCGACATGGACTTCAAAGTTGCCGGCACCCGCGACTTCGTCACCGCGCTGCAGCTCGACACCAAGCTGGACGGCATTCCGTCGCGGGTGCTGGCAGGGGCGCTGGCGCAGGCCAAAGACGCCCGGCTGACCATCTTGGAGGTCATGGCCGAGGCCATCGACGGACCCGACGAGATGAGCCCGTACGCGCCGCGGGTCACCACCATCAAGGTGCCAGTGGACAAGATCGGCGAGGTGATCGGGCCGAAAGGCAAGATCATCAACGCGATCACCGAGGAGACCGGTGCGCAGATCTCCATCGAGGACGACGGCACCGTCTTCGTCGGCGCCACCGACGGTCCGTCCGCGCAGGCTGCGATCGACAAGATCAACGCGATCGCCAATCCGCAGCTGCCCAAGGTCGGCGAGCGGTTCCTCGGCACCGTGGTCAAAACCACCGACTTCGGCGCGTTCGTGTCGCTGCTGCCCGGCCGCGACGGACTGGTGCACATCTCCAAACTCGGGAAGGGCAAGCGAATCGCTCACGTCGAAGACGTGGTCAACGTCGGTGACAAGCTGCGGGTGGAGATCGCCGACATCGACAAACGCGGCAAGATCTCGCTGATCCTGGTCTTTGACGACTCGGCCGATTCGGAAGGTTCAGCCGACGCAGCCCGGGCCGCGGGGTCTGCTGATGCCGCGACCGCAGGGAGCTGACGCGGGCGCCCTGCGCCGCGCCGGGCACGCCGCACGGCCGTCCGCGGGGGTGCGCCGAACCACCTTGCCCGGCGGGCTGCGGGTGGTCACCGAATTTGTGCCGTCGGTGCGTTCGGCGTCGGTGGGCGTCTGGATCGGTATCGGGTCACGCGACGAATCCACCACCGTCGCCGGTGCCGCGCACTTCCTGGAGCATCTGCTTTTCAAGGCCACCCCGACCCGCACCGCCGCAGCGATGGCGCAAGCGATGGACGCCGTCGGCGGCGAACTCAACGCCTTCACCGGCAAGGAGCACACCTGTTACTACGCCCACGTGCTCGACACCGACCTGGAGTTGGCCGTCGACCTCGTTAGCGACGTGGTCCTCAACGGCTGTTGCGCCGCCGACGACGTCGAACTCGAACGCGACGTCGTCCTGGAGGAGATCGCGATGCGCGACGATGACCCCGAGGATGCGCTCGGTGACGTGTTCCTGTCGGCCCTCTTCGGCGACCATCCGCTCGGACGCCCGGTGATCGGCAACGTCGCATCCGTGTCGGCGATGACCCGCGCCCAACTGCACTCGTTTCACCTGCGCCGCTACACCCCGGAGCGGATGGTGGTGGCGGCGGCCGGCAACGTCGACCACGACGCGGTGGTGGCGATGGTGCGTGAGCGGTTCGGGCCGCGGCTGGTCCGCGGGCGCCGGCCGGCCGCACCGCGCAAGGGCACCGCGCGGGTGCCGGGCGGCCCCGCGTTGACGGTGGTCAGCCGCGACATCGAGCAGACCCACATGTCGCTGGGCGTGCGCTCCCCTGGCCGGTACCGACCGCACCGCCAAGCACTGTCGGTGCTCAACACGGTGCTCGGCGGCGGGATGAGTTCGCGCCTGTTCCAACAGGTCCGGGAAGCCCGCGGCCTGGCGTACTCGGTGTACTCGTCGGTGGACATCTTCGCCGAGG
>NZ_JBYCLE010000608.1:0-1130 GCF_057473765.1 Mycobacterium sp. TH-M106
CCGAATGGTGTCCTTGATCAGGTGACTGCCGTCTTCGTCGCGAAATGTTGTTGCCACACCCGGCTGGCCGTTCGGATTCTCCGTCGGCGGACTGCCGGTGAACGTCACCGGTGCATGGATGTCGGTGGCCTTGATCAGCAACCCCGCATATTCGCCGGGCCCTACCGGCGCCGCTGTGGTCGGTTCGGGGCCACGGCTGCCCCGGGCCGAGGTGGCGGAAGCGGATTTCGGGGTCGATGTCGTCGAATGGGTACCGCAGCCGCTCGTGGCCACCACCAGCGCCGCCGCCACGGCCACACCTGCCGCCGCCACCGGAGAAATCCTCATCACACGCGCCCCTTCCCGGCTCCTTCCCGGGCTGCATCTGGCGAAGCAAACCGGCTCGAGTGCCGAATCGGACAGTACATCGTCGGGAAACCGGGCGGTGCGGAAAGGGCGCGGCGCTACTCCAACTGGTCGCGCAGGCACAGCAGGGTGCTGGCGAGGATGCGTGAGACCTGCATCTGCGAGACGCCGATCCGCTCGGCGATCTGGCTTTGCGTCATCGATTCGAAAAAACGCATGTGCAGGACCTCGCGTTGGCGTCGGGGAAGCGCACTCAACAGGGCGCGGACCGCTTTCCTGTTGGTGATGTGGTCGATCTGAGGATCGACGCGGCCGACAGCGTCGGCCACCACGCGGGGCTTGCCTGAACTGTCGCTGCAGATGGGCGCTTCCAGCGATTCGAGCCGATAGGCGTCACCCGCGATGAGGCATTCGACGATCTCCTCATGGGGGACTTCCAGCGCTCGAGAAAGTTCACCGGCTGTCGGTGCCCGACCTAGCTGCTGCGTCAAATCCGCTGTGGTTCTGCTGATTTGGACGTGCAACTCGCGCAGTCGGCGTGGCACACGCATGCCCCAGCTGTAGTCACGAAAGTAGCGGCGGACCTCGCCCATCATGGTGGGGACCGCAAATCCGACGAAACTGGGGCCTTTTGCGGGGTCGAATCGGTTGATGGCGTTCATCAGGCCCAGGCGGGCGACCACCAGCACCGCCTGCGTACCGGGGAAGTAACGGTAGACGGTCTGCCGTGTCACCCCGAGCGCCCGGGCCACGTCGGCGATGCGCATCGCCGAGCCGCGCTCGTC
>NZ_JBYCLE010000609.1:0-11815 GCF_057473765.1 Mycobacterium sp. TH-M106
GTGGTTGTCACCGCAGATCCCGCAGATGCGGCTGGTGATGAAGTGCGCGTCGCGGGGATCCTTGCCCTTCATGAAGATCGAGTAGCCGCGGAAGATCGACGACGTGGAATGGCATTCGACTACTTCACGGTTGTCGAAGTCGATCTTGGTGTAGATGCCGAGGCTGCCGACGATCCGGGTGATCGGGTCCCACGCCATCTCGACCAGTTGGCCGGGCTCTCTTTTTTCCTGCGTCGGCTTGGGGATGATCGTCGTCATCGAACTTCGCTTCCTGTGTTGGGGTGGTGCATTACCAGGTGCGGCGGGCGCCGGTGGTGAGTTCTGGGCGGTTGTGCCGCCAGCGCGGCTCTTTTTCGAGGGTGCGGTGGGTGATGCCGCGCAGGTTGCGGATCAGCGATCCGTACAGCCCCGATGCGGTGCTGGATACCTTGCCGCCCGGCGGTTCGTCCATGAACGGCATGAACTTGTCCGGGAAGCCCGGCATGGTGCATCCGATGCAGATGCCGCCGACGTTGGGACAGCCGCCGATGCCGTTGATCCACCCGCGTTTGGGCACGTTGCATTTGACGACCGGACCCCAGCAGCCGAGTTTGACGATGCACTTCGGCGAGCCGTACTCGGTGGCGAAGTCGCCCTGCTCGTAGTAGCCGGCCCGGTCGCAGCCTTCGTGCACGGTGGCGCCGAACAGCCAGGCCGGCCGCAGCGCCTCGTCGAGCGGAATCATCGGCGCCTGGCCGGTGGCCATGTAGAGCAGGTAGGTCAGAGTTTCGGAGAGGTTGTCCGGGTGGATCGGGCAGCCGGGCACACAGACGATCGGGATGCCGGCCTTGCTCTTCCACTCCCAGCCCAGATAGTCGGGCACCCCCATCGCCCCGGTCGGGTTGCCGGCCATCGCGTGGATGCCGCCGTAGCAGGCGCAGGTCCCGGCGCAGACGATCGCGGTCGCCTTGGACGCCAGCCGATCCAGCCATTCGCTGGTGGTGATCGGCTGACCGGTAGCCGGATTGTTGCCGAATCCGCACCAATAACCGTCGTCTTTGACCGCCTCGTTGGGAATCGAGCCCTCAACGACGAGCACGAACGGGTCCAGCTCACCGCGCTCGCCCTTGAAGAACCACGACAAGAAATCGTCGGCCCCTCCGCTGGGCCCGCATTCGAAGTCGATCAGCGGCCAGTGCACGGCGATCTTGGGCAGCCCGGGCAACGCACCCAGCGCGATCTCCTCCACACTGGGCTGGGTGGCCGCAGTCAGCGCCACCGAATCGCCGTCACAACTCAGACCCGCGTTGATCCACAACACGTGAATGAGGGTTTCTTCCGCTTTGACTGCCGCTTCCGTTGGCATGACCCGCAGCTTTCCGGGGCCACGGGCTGTGGGCCCCTGACACCGCCGGAGTCGTCGGTCGGCCCGCTTACGCGGCGCTACTTTCTCGGTCTACTCCCCAGAGCTCTTCATTGTCAACGAATCGGCAATATATCTGGCAATCGGTCCACCAGTGTTGCAAGCTATTTGCAGTGTTGTCATGCGAATGACTTGCATTTTTCACGCCGGGCCGGCCACAAACTGGCGCACCCAACCGAACCAGGAACCCATGCCGTCACCGGTCCGGGCACTGACCGGCAGGATCGTCGCTGTCGGATTGACCTTGCGCACCTGGGCGATGTAGGCGTCGACGTCGACGTCCAGGTAGGGCACCAAGTCGATCTTGTTGAGCAGCACCACATCCACGGCGCGGAACATCACCGGGTACTTCAGCGGTTTGTCGTCACCTTCGGTGACCGAGTAGACCATGGCTTTGGCATGCTCACCGACGTCGAATTCGGCTGGGCAGACCAGGTTTCCAACGTTTTCGATCACCACCAGGTCCAGGCCGGTCAGGTCCAGGCCGCGAAGCGCACGCGCAACCATCGGGGCATCCAGGTGGCATTCACCGCCGAACCCGTTGCCGGTATTGAGTAGCGATACCTGGGCGCCGCGGCCTTCGAGCTTGGCCGCGTCGAGATCGGTGGCGATATCACCCTCGATCACCCCGACGGCGATCTCCCCGGCGAGTTCGTCGAGGGTCGCCGATAACACCGTGGTCTTCCCCGAACCCGGCGAGCTCATGAGGTTCAGCGCGCGGACGCCGTTGCTCTCGAACGCTTCCCGGTTGGCGCCGGCTCGGACATCGTTCTCGGCGAAGATCGCCTCCAGCACGTCGATTCGCTGGCTACCGGTGGCGTAGCCGCTGTGATCCCCGTGGTCGTGCTCGTGCTCGTGCACCGTGCCGTCATCGTGGCGATGAAACCTACCCATGTCTCACCTTTCTGCACCTTCTGCCGCGCCGTTCACGAGACGTCCAGCGAGGTCACCAGGAACTCGTCGCCGCGCAGCACTTCGATGTCGGCGCCTTCGCAGTGCGGGCAGAACAGTGAATACTGCGACGTGACCGTCGAATCCCGGCCGCACGAGCGGCAGCGCACTTCGGCGGGGATGAACTCGTACTCCAACTCGGCGTCGGGCATGTCCTCAACCTCACGGACCATGGTCCAGCAGAACGACAGCGACTCGGGCACCACCTGACGCAGGGCGCCGATCCGGACCCGGACCACGTCGACGTGGCGGCCGTCGGCATGGGGTTTGACCACCTCGGCGATCGCCTGGCACAGCGACAGTTCATGCATCGCTGGCCACCGCGGCGCCCAGGCGGCTGTACCGGCCCATGAGCACCGTTGTACACCGAGCGGTGATCGTTGCGCCCGCGATCTAGAGAAACACCAGAGCTTGCCGAAGACATTGAGCTGCAAGGCCGGCGATGCGCTATGACCGCCGCGGTGGTGCCGTCGGCGCTGGTGGCGGCCAATCCTGCACCATGCTTTTGCTTGCGGGCCTACGATGGATGAAGCGCGTGAGAAAACGAAAGAATGTGATCGAAAACGTGCGGTAGCGGATGGATCAATCCGGGCGGCGAGCAGTGCGCGCCGCCTCGCTGTTCGACGTCAAATCCGATCGGGCGGTCGGCATGACCGATATTCTGCTACGGCCTGGCCGTGCATCCGAGCAAATACGGCGGCGGTTTACCGTGACCGGTGTCGTGCAAGGGGTCGGATTTCGCCCGTTCGTGCACCGGATCGCCACCGAATTGGGGCTGAGCGGGTTCGTCGGCAACGATTCCGGCGCGGTCTTCATCGAGGTACAGGGACGCCCCGGGCCGATCGAGGAATTCGGCCGCCGGCTGCGCGCCGAGGCGCCGCCGCTGGCCCGGATCACTAATGTCGCCGTTGTCGACGTTGCAACCGCACTGGAGCCGGGCTTTTGCATCGTGGAGAGCCAAACCGTTGCCGGTGCCACCACCCCCATCCCGCCCGACATCGCGTTGTGTGACGACTGTCTGCGTGAGCTGTTCGACCCGGATGACCGCCGGTACCGGTACCCGTTCATCACCTGCACCAACTGCGGGCCGCGGTTCACCATCATCGCCCAACTGCCCTACGACCGGCCGGGAACCACCATGGCGGGCTTCGCCATGTGCAAGCGCTGCGCCGCCGAATACCGCGATCCCGCCGACCGCCGGTTCCACGCCCAGCCCATTGCCTGCCCGGATTGCGGACCAACGCTGTGGTTCACCGGGCCGCACGGGCGAGTCGACGGATCCGATGCCGCGCTGGCGGCCACCCAGCTGATGCTGGCGTCCGGCGCGGTGGTGGCGATCAAGGGCATCGGCGGCTACCACCTGGGCTGTGTGGTCGACGACGAGGTGGCGGTCGGCGTGCTGCGATCCCGCAAGGCCCGAGGCGCCAAGCCGTTCGCGATGATGGTGCGCGACCTGGATGTCGCGCGCCGGTACGCATTCATCGACGACGCCGAGGCCGCGGTGCTCGCCAGCCCGGCCCGCCCGATCGTGCTGCTGCGCCGCCGCCCGGACGCGCCGGTGGCCGACACCGTCGCGCCCGGCTGCCCGCTGCTGGGGCTGATGGTGCCGTATTCACCGATCCATCACCTGCTGCTGGCACCCGTCCCGGACGTCGGCACACCGGTCCCCGACGCGTTGGTGCTGACCAGCGCCAACAACTCCGGCGAACCGATCTGCTTCACCGACGAGGATGCGGCGCAGCGGCTTCCCCGGCTCTGCGACGCGGTACTCGAACACAACCGGCCCATCCACGTGCCGTGCGACGACTCGGTGGTCCGCGTCGTCGACGGGCGGGAACTGCCGATCCGGCGCTCCCGCGGGTACGCGCCGCTGCCGGTCGACCTCGGGCGGGACGGGCCGGCCGTGCTCGCCGTCGGCGGTGAGCTGAAGAACACCTTCTGCCTCACCGACGGCCCACGTGCATTCATCTCCGGTCACATCGGCGACATGGCGACGCTGGAAACGCTGCACGCGTTCGAGCGCGCGGTAGGCCAGCTCAGCGAAATCCGGCACCGGCCAGTGCGGCTGGCCGCCGACCTGCACCCGGGATATCAGACCCGCAGCTGGGCCGAACGCCACGCCGGCGACCGCCCGCTGGATCTGGTCCAGCACCACCACGCGCACGTCGTCTCGCTGCTGGCCGAGCACGGTCGGCTCGGTGAACCCATCATTGGGGTCTCCTTCGACGGCACCGGCTACGGATGCGACCACACGATCTGGGGTGGCGAAATCCTGGCCGTCGGGCCCGACAGCCACCGGTTCGCCCGGGTCGCCCACCTGCTGCCGGTACCGTTGCCCGGTGGGGACACCGCGGTGCGCAACCCGTGGCGGATGGCGTTGTCACAGCTGTGGGCGGCCGGTGTCGACTGGACCCCCGACTTGGCCCCGGTGGCCGCCGCCAGCCCCACCGAACTGCGGCTCATCCGCTCGCAGCTGGAAACCGGGGAGGGCTGCGTGCCGTGCTCGAGCATGGGCCGACTGTTCGACGCGGTCGCCTCGCTGCTGGGGGTTCGGCACCGCATCGATTTCGAGGCCCAGGCCGCGATCGAACTCGAGGCGCTGGCCGCCGCCGGCGACGTGGCGGGGCTGCCGGCGCTGCAGCTGGAGGTGCGCGACGACGCCGTGATCGATCCCACCGGCATGGTGCGGGCGATGGTGTCGGCGCTGCGGGCCTCGGTGGGGCCGGTGGTGTTGGCGGCGCAGTTTCACCGCGCCGTCGCGGTCGCGGTCGCCGAGGTGGTCGCCCGGGTCGCCGATGGCGTCGGGTTGGTGGGGCTGACCGGCGGGGTGTTCCAGAACGTGCTGCTGTTGCGGGCATGCCGGCAAGAACTGCAGCGGGCGGGATTCGACGTGTTGACCCACCGCACCGTCCCGCCCAACGACGGCGGGTTGGCACTGGGTCAGGCGGCGGTAGCCTTGCTCAGCGCGTTGGACCCGCAATCGGACGCGGGGGAGGGCTGAGTCGTGACCACTACCAGCAGTGCCAGCGAAACCGCCACCGCCATCGACCGCGGCGTGAACGCCGACATGACCGCCGATCTGGCGGCCGCGTCGCTCACCTTGGCCAAACGGTTCGCCGCCGGCGCCACCCTGTGGTGCATCGCGCCGGGCTGGGAGCCGCACGCGCTGCACGTCGCAGTCGAGTTCGTCCACCCGGTCATCATGGGCAAGCGCGCCTTGCCGGCGGTGGCGCTGACCGGATCCGGCCTGGTTGACATGGTGCGGATCTCGGTGAGCCCGGGCGACATCGTGGTCGCCATCGCGAGCGCCGACGAACCGGAGGTGGCTTCGGTGATGCGTCGAAGCCCGGCCTGGGGAGCCACCACCGTCTGGATCGGCAGCGGCCAACGCCCTCCGGCCGGCGCCGCCGACCACGTGCTGTGGCTCGACGATCCTGATCCGCGGGTGCCAGCGACCGGTGGGTTCGTGCTGCTCTACCACCTGCTGTGGGAATTGACCCACGTCTGCTTCGAGCATCCTGGCCTGTTGAAACCGGACGCCGGGGCGGATGATGCCTGCGTCACCTGCAGTGACGAGGGCCGCCTCGGTGAGGTGATCACCGCGACGGAGGGCATGGCCCAGGTCCGCACCGCCCGGGGAGTCGAGGACGTCGCGACGACGCTCGTCGGTGCGGTCGCCGCGGGCGACCTGCTGCTGGTGCATGCCGGGATGGCGATCAGCAAAACGGACCAGGAGCGACGCAAATGACCCGCGTCGGCGACGATGCAGAGCGAAGCGATGAGGAGGAGCGACGCAAATGACCCGCGTCGGCGACGATGCAGAGCGAAGCGATGAGGAGGAGCGACGCAAATGACGGAGGAACCCACCAATTTCCTGTACCCGTTCATCGACGCCCACGAAGAAGCCCCCGAGTCGCTGCTGGCCGACCTGACCGCTTCCGCGCACGCGAAGGCGACCGAGAGCCTGGCGCTGCGCCGCACCACATTAGAGGCCAACGCCGAGCTGCTGGCGACCGCCGCCACGGAGATGGCGCGCCGATTCGCCGCCGGCGGGCGGTTGTTCACCTTCGGCAACGGCGGCAGCTGCACCGACTCGCTGATGTTCGCCGCTCTGTTCGCCCGGCCACCGATCGGCCGACCGCTGCCGGCCTGGTCGTTGGCGGCCGATCCGTCGGTGTTGACCGCGCTGGGCAACGATGTCGGATACGAGCTGGTGTTCGCCCGGCAGCTGATCGCGCATGCCAAGCCGGGAGACATCGCGATCGCGATCTCCACCAGCGGCAATTCACCGAATCTGATCACGGCGCTGGCCGAGGCGCATCGGCGTCGCGACATGTACACCATCGGTATGGCCGGGTATGCCGGTGGCGCCTTCGCCGACAACCCCGATGTCGATGCGTGTTTCATCGTCCGGTCGCAGAGCATTCACCGGATCCAGGAATCGCAGTCGCTGCTGGGCTACGAGCTGTGGCTGGCGGTACACAAACAGCTTGCCAAACAGCGGAGTGAACAGGCGGTGGTGCTCTGATGAGCACCGGGGCAAGCGAATACCTGGCCAGGGGACCGAAATTCGCCGAGAGCGAGGTGATCGAGCGGATCGAGTCGTTCCGCAAGCGGCGTCCCCGGTTGCTCGACGAGCAGGTGACTTTGGCGCACGGGGCGGGTGGTAAGGCGTCAGCGGCGTTGGTCGACGCCGTGTTTGTGGAAGCATTCCGCAACCCGCTGCTGGAATCCCTCGGCGACGGTGCAGTTCTCACACTGCCTGGTGGCGAGCGGCTGGCTATGTCGACCGATTCGTTTGTGGTGCAGCCCAGGCGTTTCCCCGGTGGCTCGATCGGGGAACTTGCTGTGCACGGCACCGCTAATGACCTTGCCATGATGGGCGCTGTGCCGCAATGGATCTCGGCATCTTTCGTGCTCGAAGAGGGCTTCGAAATCGCCGAGTTGAAGCAGATCGTCGCCGATATGGCGACGGCGGCCGCTGGCGCCGGCGTGCAGATCGTCACCGGGGACACCAAAGTGGTGCCCAGGGGCGCGGCCGACGGGCTGTTCATCACCACCACCGGGGTCGGCGTCATTCCGGCCGGTCGGCAGCTGTCGCCGTCGTCGGTGCGTGTCGGCGACAAGGTGTTGCTATCCGGCTCGATCGGCGATCACGGGATGGCGGTGATGCTGGCCCGCGGGAACCTGGCCCTCGAGGCCGATATCTGCTCGGACACCGCGTCGGTCAGCCCGTTGGTGGAGCTGCTTTTAACGGCCGCCCCGTCCACCCGCTGGCTGCGGGATCCAACCCGCGGCGGTGTGGGCACCGTCTGCAACGAGCTGGCCCAGGCCTGCGGTCTGGCGGTGTTGCTCGAAGAGGACCAGCTGCCACTGCACCCGATGGTCAGCGGTGCGTGTGAGCTGCTCGGCATCGATCCGCTGTATGTCGCCAACGAGGGCAAGTTCGTCGCTGTCGTCGCGGCAGACGAGGCCGAGGCGGGGCTTGCCGCGCTGCGGTCGCATCCGTTGGGTGCCGACGCGGCCGAAGTGGGCGAGATCCTGACAGAACCCGCCGAGACGGTGGTCATACAAACCGGATTCGGCGGCACCCGGATCGTCGACATGCTCGTCGGTGATCCGCTGCCCCGGATCTGCTGAAGGCTCCAAAGTTGAGGAGATGACGCAAAATGTGTTTGGGAATTCCTGGGCGAATCGTCGAAATCACCGATCCGGAAAACTCTTTGGCCAAGGTCGACGTCAGCGGTGTGCAACGCACCATCAGCGTGGCGCTGCTGGAAAATGAGATGCCGCAACCCGACGACTGGGTCCTGGTCCACGTTGGCTTCGCGATGGCCAAGATCGACGAGGCCGAAGCGCTGCTCACGCTAGCGGCCATCAAGAAGCTCGGTGGCGTCTACGACACCGAAATGGAAGCGTTCGACACGTCTGCCATCGTGTGAGGGGATAGCCGTGAAATTCGTTGACGAGTTCCGTGATCCGGCCGCCGCTCGCAAGCTGCTGGTCACCATCGAGCATCTGGCCGCAGCCGGTGATGCGCACGAACACTTCAAGTTCATGGAGGTGTGCGGTGGGCACACCCACACCATCTACCGGCACGGCATCGAACACCTGTTACCGGAGAACGTCGAACTGGTACACGGCCCCGGGTGCCCGGTGTGTGTGATCCCGATGGGACGCATCGACGACGCGATGTGGCTGGCTGAGCAACCCGGCGTGATCTTCACCTGCTTCGGCGACATGATGCGGGTACCTGGATCGGACGGCAATCTGCTCAACGCCAACGCGCGCGGCGCCGACGTGCGGTTCGTCTACTCCCCGCTGGACGCGCTGAAGGTCGCCGTCGACAACCCCGACAAGCAGGTGGTGTTCTTCGCGGTCGGGTTCGAAACCACCGCACCGTCGACCGCGGTCACCTTGGTACGAGCCCGCGAGTTGGGGCTGACCAATTTCACCGTGTTCTGCAACCACGTCACGATCATTCCGCCGATCAAGGCAATCCTGGAATCGCCGGATCTGCGGCTATCCGGCTTCATCGGCCCCGGGCATGTGTCCACGGTGGTGGGAGACCGGCCATACCGATTTGTCAACGATGTCTATCACAAGCCGTTAGTGATCGCCGGTTTCGAACCGCTGGACATCATGGCGGCGGTCGCGATGCTGCTGACCCAGATCCGGGAGGGCCGCTGCGAGATCGAAAATCAGTACTCGCGGGTGGTGCGCCCGGAAGGCAACCCGGCTGCGCTCGCGCTGATGAGCAAGGTGTTCGCGTTGCGCCCGCACTTCGAATGGCGCGGACTGGGCTTCATCTCACACAGTGCGCTCAAGCTCAACGACGATTTCGCCGAGCTCGATGCCGAATTGCGCTTCTCGATGCCCGGAGTGCGGGTCGCCGACCCGAAGGCCTGCCAGTGCGGTGAGGTGCTCAAGGGCGTGCTCAAGCCATGGGAATGCAAGGTTTTCGGCACCGCGTGCACCCCGGAGACCCCGATCGGCACCTGCATGGTGTCCCCGGAAGGGGCGTGCGCGGCCTACTACAACTTCGGCCGGATGCACCGCGACGTCGCCAAGCTGGCGAAGCGGCCCACCCCGGTATGACAGCTCTCGACGCGCGGGGGGCCGACATGTTCGCCCGCTACGCGTACGCACCCAACGCGCTGGGTTATTGCGGACCGCCGCTGGGCGCCACCCTGCGGGACGGATCGGTCGAGGCGGTGCGGGCGGCAGCGAGCAGGTTCTCCGGCGCCTGGCCCTATCTGCGGGTGCTGTCGGCGCTGACCGGTATCGCTGACCCGCTGGACTACCGGCTGGTCGAGTCGTACTGGCTCGGCGGCGGGGTGGCCGCCCACCTCGACCCGAACCAGTTTTTCGATCGCTTGCTGGCGATCATCGGCCCGCAGGCCGGTCGCTACTGGTCGCATCTGACTGCCGACCTGGCCGGCGAGGCGGCCGGCAACCACTGCTTTCACGTGTTCGGTGTCTACCCGTGGTCACGGCTGCTAGGCCGCAGCGAGCACCCGTTGCGGGTGCTGGATAGCTGCCGCATCACTTGGGGCACCGTGGTTTCCCGCGACGGCGATGACGTCGAGGTGTCGTGCGCCGCGTTGGTGTGGGACGGGCGGGTGCTGAGGCTATCCGAACCATCGGTGCGCCGGTTGGAGGTGTGGGCCGACGGGTATACCGCGGTGCCGGACGTGTCGGTCGGTGACCGGGTGGCCATGCACTGGGGCCGGCTGTGTGGCCGGCTGACGCAGGAGCAGATTTATGCGCTGGCCGAGAGCACCGAGCGCCAGCTGGCGGCCACCAACCGACGGCTGGCGCAGGTCTAGCCTGGTCTAACTTTAACCTTATTAGTTGAGGCAACGAAGAGGTCTGCTCGCGCGTTTTGGATGAGTCAACGCGCACCATTGCCAAGGCTATAACCCGAACAACCCGAACGGAAGGTCGAAGAAGCCTGGACTAGCACCGGCGGCAGCACCAGACCCGTCGCCGAGGAAGACGCCGAGGACATAAAGTGGCATCGACTCGACCTCGGTGAGGAGATTATGGCTGTCGGCTGCGAGCACCTGTTGTAGCGCACTTGTAATATCGGATTGCAAACCGCTGGCAACCGCGGTGTCGAGCCCCTGATCGGCGGTCAGCAAAGCCTTGCTGTCAGCGGCCCAGTCCTGGTTGAGTGGCTCGAAAAACCACTGGTCGACCACGGTTGACAGTGGACCGGAGTCCGTCAACACCGTGGACTCGGCCGGCCCCACGTAATCATTCAAGATTGACACGTCTGTGTTCAACATGGCTGTTTGGTCGGTAATGTACCCAGAAAGCGAAGACTGAAGCTGGCTTGGGGCGTCGGAGACATCAATGCTGGACAGCACGGTTTTGGCGTCGGTGAAATCGGTCACGGCGGTGCTCAACAGGTCATCTGAGCTTGTGGTCGCGCCGCTAGCATCGTCGGCCGCCATGCCGCCGCTGGCGGCAGCGGCGGCTCCACCGGCCCCGCCAGACGGGTCGATGCCCGTCCAGGCATCGAACAGTGTCGCCGCCTTGGCCCAGTCGGCGGTGTCGCCTAGGAACAGCGCGTCGACGAGGTTGTTGAGCAGCGCTCCGTCGTGCGGCGAAGCCAGCTGCACCCCGCCTATGTCGATGGGGGCGGTGGCGTCCGGGTTGAACAGCGGCGGGGCGTCGAGAGTGCCGAAGTTGAACAGATCGACAACCTGGTTTCCATCGGCGGCGGGCACCAGGAAGGCAAGGACATCGTTGTGGGCACCGGCTTGAACTGAGGAAAACTCGAATCCTGGCCCCCAGTTGTCTTGAATCAGGAGGCTGTCTGGCGTACCCGCAACCGAAAGCGGCGTGGTAAATAGGTCGTTCGATCCGATGCTGCTGAGCACCGCCGGAGCACTGTCAAAGCCGCCCGATATCGGCGTCGTGCCAAGTCCAAGCGAATCGCTCGGGTCTGACAGCGTGGCCGGGATCCCGCTGACGCCGCTGTCACTGGCATTTGTCGGTGTCACTGTCCAGCCGTTGATCACATCGGTGCCCTCGTCGGCGTGGGCGACCCCGATACCCAGCATCGCAGCGGCGGCTCCACCGGCCAACGCGGCGGTGACATCAATTTTCCGTATAGACATTTGCGCGGCTCCTTCACCCAGCGCGAACGTACCCAGATAACCGCCCCAGGTCAAAACGCGCCGCATGGCGGGCACGGTTGGGTGATGAGTCGTCGGGGTGACCGCTGCCGATCCGGTGGCCGGGCGACCCGACGACCAGGGATTCGTTTCTGCGGGAGTTCCACTGACGTATATATATGTATATATATATATATTATTGGGGTCCGCGACGCCGGGATCGCGCCGTGGCGGGTCTTAATCGCTCCCACGCCCGCTGGCGGACCTTGTCGCGCACGGCCGCGATGTTGGCGATGCCCTGCTGGTCGACCTCGCCCAGCGACCGCCACATCGTCAG
>NZ_JBYCLE010000610.1:0-2125 GCF_057473765.1 Mycobacterium sp. TH-M106
AGCAATCCCTGCACTACCGGGTAGGCGCGCCGCACGCGCGCATTCTCAGTTGAGGCAACGAAGAGGTCTACGCGCGCATTTTGGATGAGTCAACGCGCCGGGTTGTCAACGATGGGCGTGATGTGGAAAATATCGGGGTTCTGCAGATCTTTGACGGCGTCGGAGACTCCGTTGAGCAGGCTGTTGCCCAGCGCGGTGAGCACATCGGCGGGATTGAGATCGGTGGGAAACAGACCGAACGTGGTGGGCACATTGGCGGGCCCCGGGCTCCAGCCGTCGGTGATGCTGCCGTAGCCGAGGTTGACCAGGATCTTGGTGCCGGGTTCCAGCAGGTCGTAGAGCGGTTGCCCGACCACCGGGAGCAGCCGCAGCGGGTCCAGCAGCGGCAGGGTCTCGGTCGGGATCATGTAGTAGTTGGTCAGGCCCTCCCCGGTGAGGGCCGCAGATCCTGGCAGAAGGATTGCCTGACCGCCATCTGCTGTGGGTGTCAGCTCGGTCGGGGTGAGAACCGGATAGGTGGAGTGCACGCTGATGGTGCCGAGCAGGGCGTTGAGGTCGGAGAGCAGGTTGAGCGGATACCGCGGGACGTCGGCGAATCCGTCGTATTCCTTCGTGTAGATGTCGGTCGGGAACAAGTCATCCGGGGTGGCGCCGCTGAACGTGCCGAAGAAGGGCATCGTAGTGGTGCTGGCACCGCCCGCCGGCACGTCGAAGAGCTGCAGCTGGCCGCCGCTGGGGTTGTTGGGGTCACCGACCAGCACGAAATGCACATCGTTGCTGGGCACGCCCTGGGCGGCGAGCTGGGGCATGGTCAGCGAAGCGATGGTGGCGCTCTCCGACCAGCCGAAGACCACCACGGGATGGTCGGCATCGACATGCCCTCCGGCGATTTGACCGTGAATGGTGGCGTCCAGGATCTGCTGTCCCTGGGCCACCGCGGTGTTGAACTCCAAGCTTTTGACGCCGGTACTCGGGTAGTCCCCCTCGGGGGTGAACAACCCGTGCGCGGTGCCGGTGAAGCCTCGCGGTTGCAGATACAGCGTGTCGGCCGCGTCCACATAGCGTTGGCCCGGTATCGGGAAACCGCTGGGGCCGATCACGAAGGCCGTGCCGTTCCCGAGCGGCGAGTCCGCGGTGTCCACCGGGTTGCCGGTGAGCCGCACTCCGCCCGTCTGCACGCCGGATAGCGCGGGCACGAGTGACGGGGCCATCGCCAGGCCCACACCTGTCATGGCGACCGCGAAAGTACTATATAGAAGACGCATCGGGGTGGTCCCCTCTGTGCAGGTACCGTAAAAGCTTAACGAAGACTTGCTGGTAATTTCGGCCAGACCCAGTCATCACCGTCGGCCGCGGCGGTCCGTATTTGCCGACGACGCATTGGCGATCGAGGGCCCGTGATCTGCGCCGGCGACGATGCAGTGGGGGTACCTCCCGCTTGCGGGGGACGAAGCGATGAGGAGAAGCGGCGCCCGTGATCTGCGCCGGCGACGATGCAGAGCGAAGCGATGAGGAGAAGCGGCGCGCGTGATTACCGCAACCGACCTGGAGGTCCGCGCCGGGGCGCGCACCCTGCTCACGACGGTCGGCTCGGCGCTGAGGGTGCAGCCCGGTGATCGCATCGGGCTGGTCGGGCGCAACGGCGCCGGTAAAACCACCACCCTGCGCATCCTGGCGGGCGAGGGCGAACCCTACGCCGGCACCGTCACCTGCAGTGGCGGAATTGGGTATCTGCCGCAGGATCCCAGGGAGGGAGACCTCGACATCGTCGCCCGCGACCGGGTGCTCTCGGCGCGCGGGCTGGACACGCTGCTCGCGGATCTGGAGAAGCAGCAGGCGCTGATGGCCGAGGTCGCCGACGACGGGGCTCGCGACCGTGCGATTCGACGCTACGGCCAACTCGAGGAGCGCTTCGCCACGCTGGGTGGATACGCTGCCGAAAGCGAAGCCAGCCGGATTTGCACCAGCCTCGGCCTGCCCGAGCGGGTGCTGACCCAACGGCTGGGCACCCTCTCCGGTGGGCAGCGCCGCCGGGTCGAGCTGGCCCGGATCCTGTTCGCCGCTGCGCAGGGGGAGGGTTCGGCCACCACGTTGCTGCTCGACGAGCCGACCAACCACCTGGACG
>NZ_JBYCLE010000611.1:0-3663 GCF_057473765.1 Mycobacterium sp. TH-M106
CTTCGGCGGGGGGCTGCCCTCCACCCTGGCGCAGACCACGCTGAACAACACCACCGCGTTCCACGACCCGGACGGCTACACCTACTACGTGGTCAGCGCCACCAATCCCGGTGTGGCGAACTGGCTGGACAGCAGCGGCGTCACCAAAGGTGAGATATTCGCCCGGTTCGAAAACATCCCCGACGGCACCGACGCCGACGGCCTGGACGTAACGACCAAGGTGGTACCGGTGGCCGACGTGGCAGACCAGCTGCCCGCCGACACCCCCACCGTCAACCCGGAGGAATACGCGGCCGACATGGCGCAACGCGTGTTCTCCTACGACTACGCACTGGACGCGTCCCGGATGCACGCCCAACCCGGTTGGGTGCTGCAGGAATCGCTGCTGTACGGGCTCAAGGGACTGATGGGCAGCTCCAATTTCGAGGAGGCGTTCGGCGAGCAGCCGTCCACTCCGCTGGCGCTGAGGTTCACCGACGCGTTGAGCCCGGACTGGAGCGCCGTCGAGCATGACATCTTCACCAACCCGTCCGACAGCCTGTCGGCGATCGTCAACAACCTGCCGCTGGCATTCAGTGACATCAGCCTGCCCATGGAGTACGCCGTTGTCCGAACGGCGCTGTCACTGCTGCTGCCCGGACAGCAGTTCGGCACGGCCCTCGACGACGCGCTGCTGGGCCCGAACACCGGAATCATCGCCGGGTTCCTGAACGCCCGAGACGACCTGGCGACGGCGGTGCTGACCGCGAACAACAACTTCCCGACCGAACTGGGCACGCAGGCTGCCAACGAATGGGCGAACATCTCCGACGTGGTCCAGTCCACCCCGAGCATGACGCTGGCCGACCTCGGCACGCTGCTGCTCAACCCGGCCGAGTTCTTCGGCGGCTAGAGAATCCGGCCGCGGCTACACCAGCCGAATCGCCGCGTCGACCGCCAGTGCGGCGACGTCGACCCGCTTGGAGCCCAGATCGTGTCGGGCGCCGGCTATCTCGACAACCTCGGTCGGCGCCGGAATCAGCGCGGCAGCGGCGCGCACCTCGCCGATGCTGCCGAACGGGTCGGAGCTGCCGTGGGTGAACACCGTCGGCACCGTGATATTTCGCAGGTGCTCGGTGCGGGGGTGTTCGGGCCTGCCGGGCGGATGCACCGGATAGGAGAACAGCGTCAGCCCAGCCACCGCCGTCTGCCCGTCGGCCACCACCATCGACGTCTGCCGGCCGCCGTAGGAATGCCCGCCGGCGATAAGCGGGCCGCCGGCCAGCTCGCGGGCCAAGGCGACGGCCTCGACGATCCCGGCCCGGTCGGTGGCCCCGGAACCCCCGGGCGGCCCGTTGGGCCGGCGCCGCCGGTACGGCAGGTTGTAGCGGACCGCCAGCCAGCCGCGTCGCGCCCACTCGTCGCAGACCCGCACCAGCAGTGGCGATTCCCGGTTACCGCCGGCACCGTGAGTCAACACCACCACTCCGGCGGGGATGTCGCCGGGTCGATGGGCAATGCCCGCAATGGTTTCCAGGTTCACCGGGTGCGCCGGGCCAACCTAAACAGCGGCGACACCGGGCCGTGACCGTGACCCAGAGGGTAGGCGGCGCGCAGACATTCGGTCACCCATCGCTTGGCGAACCCGACCGCGTCCGGCACGGTGTAGCCGTGCGCCAGGGCGCAGGCCGCCGCGGCGGCCAGGGTGTCGCCGGCGCCGTGGTCGTCACCGGTGTCGACCCGCGGCGCGTCGAACTGATGGAACCGGATGCCGTCATAGAGCAGGTCGGGGCTGTGCGGCGTCGACGGCAGGTGCCCGCCCTTGACCAGCACCCACCGCGGGCCCAGCGCGTGCAGAGCCGCCGCCGCCGCCTGCTGTGTCTGCTCATCGACGACGTCGACGCCGACCAGCAGCCGCACCTCGTGCAGGTTCGGGGTTACCAGAGTAGCCAGCGGAAACAACTTGTCCCGCAACGAATCTAGCGCCGAAGGTGCCAGCAGCGCATCGCCGTGCATCGACGCACACACCGGGTCGACCACCAACGGTACCGACAACCCGAGCTCCTGCCAGGTCCGTGCCACCGCGGCGATGATCTGTCCCGACGCCAGCATCCCGGTCTTGGCCGCCTGGATGCCGATGTCGTCGACCACCGCCTTCATCTGCCCGGCCACCAGGTCAACCGAGACCTCGTGGAAACCCTTGACGCCCAATGTGTTCTGCACCGTCACCGCGGTCACCGCGACGCAGGCATGCACACCGAGCATCGAGAAGCTGCGCAGGTCGGCCTGGATGCCCGCACCGCCGCCGGAATCCGAGCCGGCGATCGTCAACACCCGCGACGGAGTGGCTTTGGGCGGGGCCAGCGGCAGGAAATCCACGGCGGCGAGCTAGGCGATCGGGAGATACACCTGGTTGCCGTGTTCGGCGAACTCGCGTGACTTTTCGTCCATGCCCTGCCGGATGGCGGTGTCGATGGCTTCCTCGCTGTCCAAACCGTGTTCGGCAGCATAGTCGCGCACGTCCTGGCTGATCCGCATCGAGCAGAACTTCGGCCCGCACATCGAGCAGAAGTGCGCGGACTTCGCCGGCTCGGCGGGCAGCGTCTCATCGTGGAACTCCCGCGCCGTGTCGGGGTCCAGTGACAACGCGAACTGGTCATGCCAGCGGAACTCGAACCGGGCCGTCGACAGCGCGTCGTCGCGGGCTTGCGCGTGCGGGTGGCCCTTGGCCAGGTCGGCGGCGTGGGCGGCGATCTTGTAGGCGATCACGCCGGCTTTGACGTCGTCGCGGTCGGGCAAGCCCAGGTGCTCCTTGGGGGTGACGTAACACAGCATCGCGGTGCCGGCCTGGGCAATGATCGCCGCCCCGATCGCCGAGGTGATGTGGTCATAGGCCGGGGCGATGTCGGTGGCCAGCGGGCCCAGCGTGTAGAACGGAGCCTCCTCGCACAGCTCCTCTTCGGCGCGTACGTTCTCGGCGATCTTGTGCATCGGGACGTGCCCCGGTCCTTCGATCATCACCTGGGCTCCACGGGCTTTGGCGATCTTCGTCAGCTCGCCCAGGGTGCGCAGCTCGGCGAACTGCGCCTCGTCGTTGGCGTCGGCGATCGACCCGGGACGCAACCCGTCGCCCAGCGAGAACGTCACGTCGTAGCCGGCCAGGATGTCGGCGAGCTCCTCGAAGTTGGTGTAGAGGAACGATTCCCGGTGATGCGCCAAGCACCAGGCCGCCATGATCGAGCCGCCGCGGGACACGATCCCGGTGACCCGGTTGGCGGTCAGCGGCACGTAGCGCAGCAGCACCCCGGCGTGCACGGTCATGTAGTCGACCCCCTGCTCGCACTGCTCGATCACCGTGTCGCGGTAGATCTCCCAGGTCAGCTTGGTGGGGTCGCCCTTGACCTGCTCCAGCGCCTGGTAGATCGGCACGGTGCCGACCGGCACCGGCGAGTTGCGCAGGATCCACTCCCGGGTCTCGTGGATGTCCGTGCCGGTGGACAGGTCCATGATGGTGTCCGCGCCCCAGCGGGTGGCCCACACCATCTTGTCCACCTCCTCGGCGATCGAGCTGGTGACCGCCGAATTGCCGATGTTGGCGTTGACCTTCACCGCGAACGCCTTGCCGATGATCATCGGCTCGATCTCGGGGTGGTTGTGGTTGGCCGGGATCACCGCCCGGCCGGC
>NZ_JBYCLE010000612.1:0-1193 GCF_057473765.1 Mycobacterium sp. TH-M106
TGGCCCGGCCCATGCCCGAGGCGCCGCCGATGACGATCACCTTCTTGCCGTTGATCTCCATACGAACCTCCTTGTCGGGGACATCGAAAGCAAGCTAGCGCGTGCGGGTGAGCTGTGGCGGGGCGGGTCGTCACTCCGAAGGTGTCGCCCACGTCGTTTCGCCTGTGAGCTTGGTTCGCGGCCGCTATGATTTCTGGAGTGTCCCAGCCCGAGATCCAGCGTCAGGTACGTCAGCAGCATGCCGACATCGACTCGCTCTACGAGCTCGTCGAGCGTGTCGACCAGAAAGTGGATGCGCTGGACGTCAAGCTCGATCGCCGATTCGATGAGGTCAGGGGCCAGGTTTCCGAGGTGCTACGTCAGCTCGGTGGATAACCGATACTCCGGCTCCCATGTGTCGCGTAGGGATCGGTGATCGCGTAGCCCCCGTCCCGCCGCGGTGGGCGTCAGGCCGTTAGCGTAGCCAGCCTCGCTGCCACGAATCACGGTGTGACGATGTTGAAGGTGGAGTCGGGTGGTTCAAGGATGTCCAGCAGTCGCTGCAGTGCGGTGCGGTCACCCCTTATCTGCACCCCCGGCGATTCGACATCCCCTAGCGCGACACCCAGTAACCGTGACTTGTCGGCCAGCGTCACGGTCACGTCGGCGGAGGAATCATCGGCAGGAACCCTGCGGTGCACCAGCACCCCGTTGCACAGTGTCAGCCGATAGTTGGTGTCTATGTCGGCGAACGAAACGTCCAGCGCCAGGGTGAGATCCCAGCCGCGCGGCCCGTTCACCCGGATAGCAAGACTGTCGAACATCTGCTCCGCGGTGAGCTGGGACAGCAGCGACAGCGACATGACCCGTCCGGTGGTGGTGCCGAATCCGCTGCCGCGTAGTTCGGCCGCACCGGATAGGAAGAAGTTGCGCCAGGTGGCGTTCTCTGCGCCGTAGGCCAACTGCTCCAACGTGTCGGCGTACAACGCGCGGGCATCCGCGTGGGTGTCGTCGACGAAAACCGCGTGATCGAGTAGTGTTGCAGCCCAGCGGAAATCGCCGCTGTCGAAGGCCTGCCGGGCGAGTTCAACGACCCGGTCCAGACCGCCGAGCGCTGCGACGTAGCGGGTGGCCAGCTGTTGTGGCGGATGCGGCCACAGCCGCGCCGGATTGCCGTCGAACCAGCCCATGTAACGCTGGTAGATCGCCTTGAC
>NZ_JBYCLE010000613.1:0-4222 GCF_057473765.1 Mycobacterium sp. TH-M106
TGCGGGCCAACCAGATCGCACTGCAGAACCGGCTGCCGGTGATCTCGCTGGTGGAGTCCGGCGGCGCGGACCTGCCCACCCAGAAGGAGATCTTCATTCCCGGCGGGCAGATGTTCCGCGACCTGACCCGGCTGTCGGCGGCGGGCATCCCGACCATCGCCCTGGTATTCGGCAACTCCACCGCCGGCGGCGCCTACATCCCGGGGATGTGCGACTACGTCGTGATGATCAAGCAACGCTCAAAGGTGTTCTTGGCCGGCCCGCCACTGGTGAAGATGGCCACCGGCGAGGAGGCCGACGACGAGTCCCTCGGCGGCGCCGACATGCATGCCCGCGTCTCGGGTCTGGCCGATTACTTCGCTCTCGACGAGCTCGACGCACTCCGGATCGGCCGCCGGATCGTGGCCCGGCTCAACTGGCGCAAGCAGGGTCCGGTCCCGGGCCCCGTGGTCGAACCGCGCTATGACGCCGAAGAACTGATCGGCGTTGTCCCGGCCGACCTGCGCATCCCGTTCGACCCGCGCGAGGTGATCGCCCGCATCGTCGACGGCTCGGAGTTCGACGAGTTCAAACCGCTGTACGGCTCGTCGCTGGTGACCGGCTGGGCCCGGCTGCACGGCTACCCGCTGGGGATTCTGGCCAACGCGCGCGGCGTGCTGTTCTCCGAGGAGGCGCAGAAGGCCACCCAGTTCATCCAGCTGGCCAACCGCTCCGACACGCCACTGCTGTTCGTGCACAACACCACCGGTTACATGGTCGGCAAAGCCTATGAAGAGGGCGGCATGATCAAGCACGGCTCGATGATGATCAACGCCGTGTCGAACTCCGCCGTGCCGCACATCTCGCTGGTGATCGGCGCCTCCTACGGAGCGGGTAACTATGGCATGTGCGGGCGTGCCTACGATCCGCGGTTCATGTTCACCTGGCCGTCCGCCAAGGCCGCCGTGATGGGCGGCACACAGCTGGCCGGCGTCCTTTCGATCGTCAGCCGGGCCGCCGCGCAGGCGCGCGGCCAGCAGGTGGACGAAGAGGCCGACGCGGCGCTGCGCGCCGCCGTCGAGGCGCAGATCGAGGCCGAATCGCTGCCGATGTTTTTGTCCGGCCGGCTCTACGACGACGGGGTGATCGACCCGCGCGACACCCGCACCGTACTGGGTATCTGCCTGTCCGCCATCGCCAACGGCCCAATCAAGGGGACGTCGCACTTCGGCGTCTTCCGGATGTGAGGACACCATGATCACCAAGGTTCTGGTGGCCAACCGCGGTGAGATCGCCCGGCGGGTGTTCGCCACCTGCCGACGGCTCGGCCTCGCCACCGTCGCGGTCTACACCGATCCCGACGCGGACGCCCCGCATGTCACCGAGGCGGACGCGAAAGTGGGGCTGCCGGAGACCAAGAGCTACCTTTCGGTCGATGCCATCATCGCCGCAGCCCGCGCAGCCGGCGCCGATGCCGTGCACCCAGGCTACGGATTCCTCTCCGAGAATGCGGAATTCGCGGCAGCGGTGTGCGGTGCCGGACTGGTATGGATCGGCCCACCGGTAGCAGCGGTGGCTGCCATGGGTTCCAAGATCGGGGCCAAGGACATCATGGCAGCCGCCGGGGTACCGGTGCTGGAGCAACTGGATCCCGAAACGGTGACGGCGGCGCAACTGCCGGTGCTCATCAAAGCGTCGGCCGGCGGAGGCGGGCGAGGCATGCGGGTGGTCACCGAATTGTCCGCCCTGGCAGGCGAAGTCAAGGCCGCCGGCCGGGAAGCACGCTCGGCGTTCGGCGACCCGACGGTGTTCTGCGAGCGCTACCTGCCGACCGGCCACCACGTCGAGGTACAGGTGGTCGCCGACAACCACGGCACGGTCTGGGCGGTCGGCGAACGAGAGTGCTCAATTCAGCGTCGACACCAGAAAGTTATCGAAGAGGCACCTTCCCCGCTGGTCGAGCGCACCCCCGGAATGCGCGCCAAACTGTTCGACGCCGCCAAGCTGGCGGCCAGCGCTATCGGCTACGCCGGCGCGGGCACCGTGGAGTTCCTCGCCGACGACGACGGCGAGTTCTACTTCATGGAGATGAACACCCGGCTGCAGGTCGAACACCCGGTCACCGAGGAGACCACCGGATGCGATCTCGTCGAACTGCAGCTGGCTGTGGCCGACGGCACCAGGCTGGACACCGAACCGCCGGCAGCGCACGGCCATTCGATAGAGGCGCGGCTCTATGCGGAAGATCCGGCTCGAGACTGGCGCCCGCAGGCCGGGCAGCTGCACACGATCGACGTGCCCGGGGTGGCCGCGCAGTTCGACAACCTGAACAGGCGCAGCGGAATTCGGTTGGACTCTGGCGTCGCCGACGGCTGGACGGTTTCGATCCACTACGACCCGATGCTGGCCAAGGTCATCAGCTATGCGCCGACACGAGCCCAGGCCGCAGCGGTGCTTGCGCGCGCCCTGGCGAACGCCCGGCTGCACGGGGTACGGACCAACCGCGATCTGCTCGTCCGGGTGCTGAGGCATCCGTCGTTTCTTGCCGGTGCCACCGACACCTCGTTTTTCGACACCCACGGTCTGGCCGAGCTGTCGGCGCCGCTGGCCGATCGAGAAACGGTGCGGCTGTCCGCGGTCGCAGCGGCACTGGCCGACTCCGCGCACAACCGGGCGAGCGCGACGGTGCTCGGCTCCATCCCGAGCGGCTGGCGCAACCTCCCATCGGGATTCCAGGTGAAGTCCTACGTCGATGACAGCGGTCACCAGCACCGGATCGAATACCGGTTCACCAGAAACGGTTTGACCCTCGCCGATAATTCGCGTCCGGTGCGTCTCGTCTCGTCTGATCCGCATCAGGTTGTGCTCGCCGACGCTGCCGGAGTCGCACGCCGTTACGCGGTCGCCCGCTACGGCCCCAACTTCGACGACATCTACGTCGATTCCCCGGGCGGCGCAGTGCATCTGATCGCGCTGCCGCGCTTCCCCGAACCCCCGTCCACCATCGAGGCCGGATCCCTGTTGGCTCCGATGCCCGGCAATGTCACCCGGCTGGGCTCCGAAGTCGGCAGCACGGTGGCAGCAGGCCAACCGCTGATCTGGCTGGAGGCCATGAAGATGGAGCACACTCTCGCCGCACCGACCGACGGCGTGCTCGCCCAACTGAACGTCAAACCCGGCGACCAGGTCGAGGTCGGAGCTGTGCTGGCCCGCGTCGAAACGCCCGCAGCCTCGAACCCAGAGGGAGATCAGCGATGACAGTTAACAGTTTCATCGAAAGCGACGAGCGCCGGGCGTTGCGCCAGGCGGTCGCCGCGATGGCAGTCAACTACGGGCAGGACTACTACCTGCAGAAGGCCCGCTGCGGCCAGCACACCAACGAATTGTGGAGCGAGGCAGGAAAACTCGGCTTCATAGGCGTCAACCTTCCCGAGGAGTACGGCGGCGGCGGTGCCGGCATGTACGAGCTGTCGCTGGTCATGGAGGAGATGGCCGCTAACGGCTGCGCGCTGTTGATGATGGTGGTGTCACCGGCGATCAACGGCACCATTATCGCCAAGTTCGGCACCGGCGAGCAGAAGCAGCGCTGGCTGCCCGGCATCGCCGACGGGTCGTTGACCATGGCATTCGCCATCACCGAGCCTGACGCCGGGTCGAACTCGCACCGCATCACCACGACCGCGCGCCGAGACGGCGGTGACTGGATCGTGAAGGGCCAGAAGACGTTCATCTCGGGCATCGACCAGGCCCAGGCGGTGCTGGTGGTGAGCCGCGTCCACAAAGACATGGGCACCAAGTCCGCATCACTTCGTCCTGCGCTGTTCGTAGTGCCGACCGACGCCCCCGGGTTCACCTACACCCCGATCGAGATGGAACTGATCAGCCCGGAACGCCAATTCCAGGTGTTCCTCGACGACGTGCGGCTGCCGGCCGACGCGCTGGTGGGCTCCGAAGACGCCGCGATCGCGCAATTGTTCGCCGGGTTGAACCCGGAACGTATCATGGGCGCCGCGAGCTCGGTGGGCATGGGCCGATTCGCCATCAAGAAAGCCGTCGACTACGCCAAAACCCGGCAGGTGTGGGGCACCCCCATCGGTGCCCATCAGGGCCTGGCACATCCGCTGGCGCAGAACCACGTCGAGATCGAGTTGGCCAAGCTGATGATGCAGAAGGCCGCCACCCTCTACGACAGCGGCGACGACGCCGGCGCCGCCGAAGCGGCGAACATGGCCAAGTACGCCGC
>NZ_JBYCLE010000614.1:0-2279 GCF_057473765.1 Mycobacterium sp. TH-M106
TTTCGGTCTCGCATGCCGAGTCGATCCGCAAGTTCGCGATCCTGCCGGTCGACTTCACCGAAGCCACCGGTGAGCTGACACCGACGATGAAGCTCAAGCGCAAGGTGGTCGCCGAGAAGTTCGCCGAACAGATCGAGGCGATCTACTCGAAGAGCTGAACGCTCAGGCCGTCAGCAGTCCGCGCAGCCGGTCGGCCAGCACGTCCCAGCGCCAGTGCTGCGTGACCCAGACGCGCCCGGCGGCGCCCATCGCTGCGGCCCGGTCCGGATCGGCCAGCAGCTGGCCGACAGCGTCACCGATCCGCTCCACCGAGCGGCCGTCGACCACCAGACCGGTCCGGTTGTCCAGCACGGTTTCCGGCGCCCCGCCCGACCGGCCGGCGACCACCGGCACACCCGCGGCCGAAGCCTCCAGGAACACGATGCCCAGCCCCTCCACGTCGAGTCCGGCGCCGCGGGTGCGGCACGGCATCGCGAACACGTCGGCCAGCGCGTAGTGGGCGGGCAGCTCGGCGGGCGGCACCCCACCGGCGAACGTGACGTGGGCGGTCACCCCGCACCGCTGGGCCAGTCGCCGCAGCGATTGCAGGTGGGGACCGCCGCCAACGATCACCAGCGCGGCACCGTCGACGCGCCGCCGGATGGACGGCAGTGCCCGGATCAGCATGTCCTGGCCCTTGCGCGGCACCAACCGCGACACGCACACCACCGTGGGCCGTCGGCCCAGCCGGTAGCGGGTCCGCAGCTCTTCACGGCCGGCGGGGTCGGGCCGGAATCGGCCGGTGTCCACCCCGGGCGGCAGGTGTTCCAGCACGGCCGCGGGACCGAAGGCCGCGCCGAAGCGGCCCCGGGTGTAGCGGCTGACGAAAGTCACCACATCGGTGGCATCGCCGATCCGGCGCAGCACCGACCGGCCCACCGGCAACATCGACCAGCCCACCTCGTGGCCGTGCGTGCTGGCCAGCACCCGGGCCGCACCGGCGGCCCGGGCCCGCCGCGCCAGCAGGGCCAACGGAGCAGCCGCACCGAACCACACGGTGTCGATACCCTGCTCGTCGATCAACCGGCTCATCCGGACGTCGACGGTCCGGCCGGGCAGCATCAGCGTCCCCGGGTGACGGACCACCTGATAGCCGGCGGCCCGCGTCGAGCCGTCGAATGCGTCGGCACCTTTCCATTGCGGTGCGTACACCGTCACCCGGTGCGCACCGGAACCGGCCAATCGGCGCACGAGTTCTTCCAGATAGGACTGGATGCCGCCGGGGCGCGGCGGAAAGTCGTTGGTCACCAGCAGGACCCGGCTCACCCGGCGAGCCACCGCTGCCAGCGGGTGAGCACGTCGGGTAGGCCGGCACCGAGCACCCGGCGAACGGCTTCGCCCGTTCCGGTATGTCCGGAGCCGCAGGCGGTCACGTAGAGCTCACGTAACTTGGCCGACCCGTAGCTGTCGGCGACGAAGCGGGCGAACCACCACGCCCGCTCGTAGGCCTGTGCGCGCCGGGATCCGGCCGTGTCCAGGTCGGCGTCCGACGGCAGCGTCAGCGGCGGTGCCGGCCGCCCGGCCGGCGCTGAGCCCGGTGCTGAGTCCGGCCGGGCGACGAAGTCGGCCACTCCCTCGGTCAGCCAGTGCGGTGCGTCCAACGCGGTGTCGGCGCGGGTGGCGTAGTGGAACAGCTCGTGGCAGAGCACGATTCGCAGCGCCGCGTCGCTCATCGCGAACGCGCCCGGCGCGAACACGATCCGCTGCCCGGACGCCAGCCTTCGTTCGGGGTCGGCCCGCTCGGCTACCGCCACCGCAGCGATGTCGGACCACTGACCCTTGCTGCCGGCGCCGGCCTGCTCGGCGAACTGGGCCTGCGAGCCGGTCGCCACCACCACGATCTGATGCGTCCAATCGGCTCCCCAGAACGCTTCCACTGCATCAACGGCAGCACCGACGTTCGCGGCGACCCGGGCGAGCAACGCGTCGGCGCGCGGACCGGAGAGGTTGATCAGCGTCACGGTGCGGTGATCGCCGACGACCAGCGGCGCCACGGCCTGCCGGCCGGAACCCGTCGGCGGGTCGCATACCGGCAGGACGAGCGCAACCGCGGCGGCAGCCAGCTCGACGACCAGCAGCACCAGCAGGCCGGCTCCGGCCCGGCGTTCAATAACGGCGGGCGTTGTGGATCGGGCCGGACGCAGTCATCGGCACCACCTGGACCGGCTGACCGTAGGTGGACGAATGGACCATCATGCCGTCGCCGACGTAGATGCCGGAGTGGGAGGCATCCCCGTAGA
>NZ_JBYCLE010000615.1:0-2520 GCF_057473765.1 Mycobacterium sp. TH-M106
AGAACACGATCAAGATCCAGGAGGGCTCCGGCCTGTCCCAGGAGGAGATCGACCGGATGATCAAGGACGCCGAGGCGCACGCCGAGGAGGACCGCAAACGCCGCGAGGAGGCCGACGTTCGCAACCAGGCCGAGTCGCTGGTCTATCAGACCGAGAAGTTCGTCAAAGACCAGCGCGAAGCCGAGGGCGGCTCGAAGGTCCCCGAGGACACGCTGAACAAGGTCGACGCCGCGATCGCCGACGCCAAAAAGGCGCTGGAAGGCACCGACATCGGTGCGATCAAGTCCGCGATGGAGAAGCTGGGTCAGGAGTCGCAGTCATTGGGCCAGGCGATCTACGAGGCCACCCAGGCTGAGCAGGCAGCCAGTGGCGGAGGCCCCGACGGATCCGGTGGTGCCGATGACGTCGTCGACGCCGAGGTGGTCGATGACGACCGGGAGGCCAAGTGACCCCACAAAACCCGGACAACTCGCGTGAACAGGTGACCGTCACCGACAAACGGCGCATCGACCCGAAGACCGGCGAGATACGCCACGCTGCAGAAGCAGAAGCGGCAGAAGCGTCAGAAGCCAGGGCGGCACCGGCCGACTCGGACCGGGTCGCCGAGTTGACCGCCGACCTGCAGCGGGTGCAGGCGGACTTCGCCAACTATCGCAAGCGGGCACTGCGCGATCAGCAGGCTGCGGCGGAACGAGCCAGGGCTGCTGTGGTGACTGAATTGCTGGGCGTCCTCGATGATCTCGACCGTGCCCGAAGCCACGGTGACTTGGAGTCGGGTCCGTTGCGCTCGGTTGCCGACAAGCTCACCGGCGCGCTGGAAAAGCTTGGTCTGGTGGCATTCGGCGCTGAGGGCGACGACTTCAATCCGGTGCTGCATGAGGCCGTGCAGCATGAAGGCGACGGCAGCCATCCGGTGATCGGCAACGTGATGCGGCAGGGGTACAAGCTCGGTGAGCAGGTGCTGCGACACGCCATGGTCGGCGTGGTCGACACCGTCCCGGAGGACGGCGCGGCGGACACGCCCGACGACGGTGCCGAATTCGTAGAGCGGGAAGCAGATTCGTAAGAACGATGATTACCTGAGCGGGCTGAGGAGGTGACGCGGCATGGTCCAACGCGAATGGGTCGAAAAGGACTTCTACAAGGTGCTCGGCGTCTCTCCTGACGCCAGCGACGACGAGATCAAGCGGGTGGCCCGAAAGTTGCTGGCCGAGAATCACCCCGACCGTCACCCGAACGACCCGGTTGCCGACGAGAAATACAAGGCCGTGGGTGAGGCCAGGGATGTCCTGACCGACAAGGCCAAGCGCAGGGAGTACGACGAGACTCGCCGGCTGTTCGCTGGGGGTGGGCGGCGCCGCTTCGATAGTGGAAACTTCGGCGGCTTCGATATGGGCGGCGACGGTGCCGAGTTCAACCTCAACGACCTGTTCGGAGCCGCCGGGCAGGCCGGCGGAGCCAACATCGGAGACCTGTTCGGCGGCCTGTTCGGACGTGGTGGGGCAGCACGGCCCAGCAGGCCGCGGCGTGGCAACGACCTGGAGACCGAGGCCGAGCTCAGCTTCGCCGAAGCCGCCAAGGGCGTGGCGATGCCGCTGCGGTTGACCAGCCCGGCACCGTGCACCAACTGTCATGGCAGCGGTGCCCGGCCGGGCACCAGCCCGAAAGTCTGCGCCAGCTGTAACGGCTCCGGCGTGATCAGCCGCAATCAGGGTGCGTTCGGTTTCTCCGAGCCCTGCACCGATTGCCGGGGCAGCGGCTCGATCATCGAGCACCCGTGCACAGAGTGCAAGGGCACCGGGGTGGCGACCCGCACCCGCACTATCAACGTGCGGATTCCCCCTGGTGTCGAGGACGGGCAGCGAATCCGGTTGGCCGGTCAGGGTGAAGCGGGACTACGTGGCGCACCCTCGGGTGATCTGTACGTGACCGTACACGTGCGGCCGGACAAGCTGTTCGGCCGCGACGGCAATGATCTGACCGTGACGATTCCCGTCAGCTTCAGCGAACTTGCCCTGGGCACCACACTTTCGGTGCCGACGCTGGACGGCACAGTCGGGGTGCGGGTACCCAAGGGAACCGCGGACGGCCGGATTCTGCGAGTGCGCGGCCGTGGTGTGCCCAAGCGAGGAGGAGGCCACGGCGACCTGCTGGTCACCGTGAAGGTTGCGGTCCCGCCGAACCTGGAAGGTGTTGCGCAGGATGCCCTTCGGGCCTATGCCGACGCCGAGCGGTCGAGCGGTTTCGACCCGAGGGCCGGATGGGCAGGTAACCGAGCATGAGCCAGGACAACTCGCGAACCTTCCTGATCTCGGCAGCTGCCGAACTCTGCGGTATGCATGCGCAGACGCTGCGGACTTATGACCGGCTTGGGCTGGTCAGCCCGCGTCGCAGTTCCGGTGGTGGGCGCCGTTATTCGCAGAATGACGTCGATCTGCTGCGCGAGGTGCAACGGCTGTCCCACGACGAGGGTGTCAACCTGGCCGGCATCAAGCGCATCATCGAGTTGACCAACCAGGT
>NZ_JBYCLE010000616.1:0-1256 GCF_057473765.1 Mycobacterium sp. TH-M106
ACGAGCGCAACGTCCAGACCAACACCCGGCTGCAGGAGGCCGGCATCGAGGTGCTGACCATCGCGGGGTCCGAACTGGGCACCGGCCGCGGCGGCCCGCGCTGCATGTCCTGTCCGGCCGCCCGCGATCCGGTCTAGCCCGGTCCAGCTCTGCTGCGCCGAGATTGCCGCCACGGTTGTGCCCGCGGCCCGGATCGCAGCCCTCACGGCACTCTCGGCGCCGACCTCCGTGCCAGCACGTCAGCTGCCCGCCGGACGATTGCCGCCGGCCGGTCTTCCTTGATCACCCTGATCACGCGCCAACCCAGGCGATCGAGCATCTCGGCGCGACGAATGTCTTTGACGTATTGCCGTCGATCGGCGCGGTGCTGGTCGCCGTCGTACTCGACCGCCACCATCGCCTGCTCCCAGCCCATGTCGAGATAGGCCACGTCGTGTCCGTCGGTCACTTTGATCTGTGTGACCGGCCGCGGTAGACCACCGTCGATGAGCACCAGTCGCAGCCAGGTCTCCTTGGGCGATTGGGCGCCGCCATCCATCAACGAGAGCGGCGTCCGGCATTGCCGCACGCCGCGTGTTCCCGGGTGGCGGGCGATCATCGGTGTCACCGCCGCGGCGGTCAGTCCCGTCGCGGCCGACAGCGCGTCGAGGTGGGTCACCGCGAGGCTCCGGGGCAGGTGCCGCGCCAGGTCGAATGCCGTGCGCGCCGGATTGGTCACACGGAGCCCGCCCAGGGCCGTGATGTCCTCATCGCCGATTCGTTCCCGGCGAACGATGATGCCCGGCGGTGGATGGTGGAAGCCACCGACGATTTCGATCGGGGTGAAGTCGTCCACCCATTTCGCTCCGTGCAGCGCCGCGGCCGCGCGGCCGGCGATGATCGCCCTGCGCCCGGACCACAAATACGCCGCGTGGATATCTTCTCGCAGCGACCTGGTCGCGTTCTTGGGCAGGTATACATCACGATGGACTTGCCGGTGATTCCAGCGCAGCTGGCCCCGGGTCAGCCTGCCGTGCGCTATCGCTTCGCTCCCGAGAAATACGCGAGTCACGCGGCCATGATGTGCGCGACGACCGACAGTGCGCCGAGATTGCCGCCACGGTTGTGCCCGCGGCCCGGATCACAGCCCTCACGGCAATCTCGGTGCGACCGATCGCGAACTCACCGCCAGCTGGGCAGCCAGATCTCCATGTTCCAGGTCTGTTGCGAGATGGGCAGCCCGGTGAGCACCGGGAAGAGCCAGGCGAAGTTGGTCG
>NZ_JBYCLE010000617.1:0-2741 GCF_057473765.1 Mycobacterium sp. TH-M106
CTGGCCGGCGGTGGGGTGAGCGTCGGGCGCAATACCGGGCAGGCGGTGTCGTCGGCGTACACCGCGCCGTTCCCGTTCACCGGCGGCGTTATTGCCGACGTCACCGTCGACCTCAGCGGTGAGCCTTACGTCGACGTGGAAAAGGCACTGGCGGCAGCGTTTTCGCGGGACTAGCCGGGACTAGCTGGGACTGGCTGGGACTGGCTGGGATGCTCACCGATCTTGTTCGGCTGCCGGGCGGGGCATATCGAATGGGATCGACCAGCTTCTATCCCGAAGAGGCCCCGATCCACACCGTGACAGTGGCCGCGTTCGCGGTGGAGCGTCATCCGGTCACCAACGCACAGTTCGCCGAATTCGTCACGGAAACCGCCTATCTCACCGTTGCCGAGCGACCGATTGATCCGGCGCTGTATCCCGGGATAGCGGATAACGATCTAGCGCCCGGCGGTCTGGTTTTCACGCCGACCAGCGGTCCGGTGGACCTGGCCGACTGGCGGCAGTGGTGGCGGTGGGTTCCCGGCGCCAATTGGCGACACCCGTTCGGCCCCGGCAGCGATATCACGGACAAAACCGATCACCCGGTGGTGCAGGTGGCCTACTCGGACGCCGTGGCCTACGCCCGGTGGGCGGGGCGACGTTTGCCGACCGAGGCCGAGTGGGAATACGCGGCCCGTGCGGGAACGAGCACTGTCTACCCGTGGGGCGACGACCCGACGCCCCACGGACGCCTGATGGCCAACACCTGGCAGGGCCGCTTTCCGTACGGCAACGACGGCGCACTCGGCTGGAGAGGAACGTCACCGGTGGGGACATTTCCACCCAACGGATTCGGCCTTGTCGACATGATCGGCAACGTCTGGGAGTGGACGGCCACCCAGTTCGGCGCCCACCACCGGATCGGCCAGCCGCCTGAAAGCTGCTGCACCCCTGTCGGGCCCGCCGACCCGACCGTCAGCCAGACCCTCAAGGGCGGTTCGCACCTGTGCGCGCCGGAGTACTGCCACCGTTATCGGCCGGCCGCGCGGTCGCCGCAGTCGCAGGACAGCGCCACCACTCACATCGGCTTTCGGTGCGTGGCCGACGTGTCGTAGCACTCTGGCCGCGGCCCGCCACGCATCATAATGTCGTATAGTTGTAATACATTTTGAACATGGTGGTGGACTGGTCCAAGCGAGCTGAATACATCAGCGCCAAGCACCAGGTCACACCCGGACAAGCCGACGAAGCATTGATCGACCCAGGCCGAGTCGTGTTCGACCCGGACCCGGCCAGTCGATCCGGCGTCAGCGTACGCACCATCGGCTAGTCGGCCAGTGTCGCTGCGCTCGTCACCGTCATCACTGTCGAGGAAAAGGACGGAACCGTATTCGGTACCAACGCATGGCTATCGAACCCAACTGACCAACGCAGATACCGGGAAAGGAACCGATGATGAGCAGCAAGCTCCAGCGGGCGCTCGCCGAGGCCAATGAGATAGAAGCTGCCGAGCACACCGCTGACCCCAATACGCCATTGCCTGCACACGTCAAGGTCAGCCAGCCCGGCCGGGCCCGTAGCAAGGTGCTTCAGGTGCGGCTAAACCCCGAGGAGCTAGCCGCCCTGGAGCGCATCGCCGAACGGCGCGAACTGCCCGTCTCAGCTGTCGCCCGCGCGCAGTTGCTGCGGCTCATTGCTGACGAAAAGGCCCCGACCGATCGTCTGCTACAGCTGATCGAGGTGGCGAACCAGATCAGGTTGTTAGCCGACGATATTCGCAAAGACCTACGCGATCGGGTGTCTCGATGATAGGTCGAAGTAGCTTCATCTGCTTGGGAGGCTTATATGCCGCCTGACCTGTCAAGGCGTGTCCGGAGCATGATGCGCATGACGATGACGGACATGGCGGATGCGGCTGACGCCGTGCCGACGGCGTTCCGCCTGGAGAACGCGGACACTCTGGTTACGCTGCCGCAGCACGTTCTGGAAGCCACCCGCTCGGCGGCGGGCGCGGATGAGTTCAACAGCTACCTCCCGCTCCGAGGGCTGGCCGAATGCCGGGCCGCGATCGCTGAGCGTTACCAGGCGGATAACGGGCTCGCCTACGACCCGGACCGCGAGATTGTGGTGACTTCTGGCGCTGGCGAGGCGATGCTGAACGCACTGCTCGCGCTGATTGATCCGGGCGACAAGGTAATGATCACCAACCCCACCTACTCTGGTATGGCGCAGCGGGTGCGCCTGGCTGGCGGCATACAGTCGTTCGCCGACCGGCTCATTTTCAGCAATGAGCCGGAAGAGCGCCTCAGGGAAGCCGGCCGCCGCATGGTTGCCTTCGCCCACTCGCTGGTCGATGAGGCCGCGCGGACGTAACGCAGGCTGTGCCAATGGTGGGAGGTGGCTTGTCTCACACGACGTGTCCCGTATCCGTGCTGTCGGGATTAATAAGACCGATTGGCAATCCCCAGACCGGCGTGACGCCAACGCCGCGCCCGAGCCACCGCCGAGCCGACTGGTGAAAATTTGGCGCTGAGCTGGTCGTCCCCTAGACTCTAAGGGTTGCCGTGGGCAGACCTCGGCCGGCTTCGCCAAGTTGACGCCGGCCCCGCGTGCCCTTCGGCGACGAAGACCGTGCACGTTCGCGCTTGTCCGGCTCAGGTGTGCGCGCGCCTGCAACCACGTTGAGGAGATCTGGTGATTCAGCAGGAATCGCGGCTGAAGGTCGCCGACAACACCGGCGCCAAGGAGATCTTGTGCATCCG
>NZ_JBYCLE010000618.1:0-4593 GCF_057473765.1 Mycobacterium sp. TH-M106
GCGGAGTCGACATCGCGATCAACACCGTCGGCAAGGTGCTGCGCAAGCCGATCATGGAAACCACTGAATCCGAATATGATTCGATGTTCGACATCAATGCCAAGGCCGCTTACTTCTTTCTGCAGCAGGCCGGTAAACGGCTCAACGACAACGGGTCGGTGGTGACCATCGTGACCGCGCTGCTGGGTGCGTTCACCGACGGTTACTCCACCTACGCGGGCGCCAAGAGCTCAGTGGAGCATTTCACCCGGGCGGCGGCCAAGGAGTTCGGGGTGCGCGGCATCAACGTCAACAGCGTGGCCCCCGGCCCGATGGACACCCCGTTCTTCTATCCGCAGGAGACCCCGGAGCGGGTGGAGTTCCACAAGTCGCAGGGGATGGGCAACCGGCTGACCCGGATCGAGGATATCGCGCCGCTGGTGGTGTTCCTGATCAACGGCGGGCACTGGATCACCGGGCAGACCATCTTCGCCAACGGCGGTTACACCACGCGATAGCGCAGGCCCGCGTAACGGTTGGCGCTATGGCGACGAATGCATATCATATATGATAATATCACGTAGATGGCGTATACATTCGATGACGTCCTGCGGTCGGCCGCGCGACTCCAAGAGCTCGTTCCCGACGCTGTCCTCGTTGGCGGTTCGGCCGCAGTCCTATATGCCCGGCACCGCACCTCCTACGACCACGACCACGTCGTCGCAGATTTGGCGCAGCGATTCGACGCCGTCCTCGGTGCGCTGGAAGCCGACCCTGAATGGGTTCTCAACCGGGCCGTTCCAGGGAAGATCCTGCTCGGGAGTCTCGGTGAAATCGAGGCTGGTATTCGCCAACTCATTCGCAGGTGCCCGCTGGAGACGCAGGTCGTCGACGTCCCCGGCGACGGGACGGTGGTCGCGCCGACGCCGGAGGAGACGTTGCGCATCAAGGCGTACCTGCTGGTGAAGCGTAACCAGGCCAGAGACTACATCGATGTGGCCGCATTATCGGATCGGTTCGGAATCGACTGGGCTGCAGCGACACTAGCCGATATCGATGCTTTCTATGAGGAAGGAAGCTCCGGTGAGAGCGCTGTGGCGTCGCAAGTCCTGCGTCAGCTTGGCCAGCCGCGGCCACAGGATTCACGGACAACGGCCCACCTCCGCGGGTACAAGGAACTCACTCCGAAATGGCAGTCTTGGCCTGTGGTCGTTGCGCAGTGCCAGGCGATCGCTGACGCAATGATCGGTTAAGTGGCACAGATGCGTACGTTGCACTTTCGAAACATCGACGTCACCCCTGACGACCCGGTCGAACGGTGGGGGGTGGAAGGCATCCTGGCGGCGATCGACCGTGGATCGCTGCCGCACTGGCGGCGTATCGCCGCCGCGGTTCGCGAGAATCCGCGCGGTGCTGTGGCAGCCGATGTGAAGCAGGCCCTCAAGCTCGCCGAAGACGTTGGAGTAGCCGCCACATTCCGGCGCATGCTCGCTCAGGCTTCCGGTGACGCCGATGCGCTGGCACGCGCCGAGGTGCAGCGACGCCTGCGGAGCCTGGTGAGCGATTCGGGGTTGACGGCCGCCCAGTTCGCTCAGCGGTTGGGCACTTCGGCATCTCGGATGTCGACCTATTTGAGCGGCAAGGTGGTGCCTTCGGCGGCATTGCTGGTACGCAGTGAGACGGTTGCCAAGAACGCACGGGCGCGTAACGGGTGACCGCCCAGTCGGTGTAGGGGTGGGCGCTCGCTGGCGCCGCAGAAGCTACAGCGGGATGTTCTTGTGCCGGCCGCGGCGTGCGGGCGCCTCGGCCAGCGCCTCGGTGAGCTTGCTGCGGGTGTGCGCCGGGTCGATCTTCTCGTCGACGACGCCGATCTCGATGGCGGCATCCACTCCACCGGCGATGTGCTCGTGTTCGGCAGCTAGCTGATCGTGCAACGCCTCACGTTCGTGCTCGGGCGCGGCGGCCAGTGCCTTCTTGTGCAGGATGCCGACCGCGGCCTTGGCGCCCATCACCGCGACCTCGGCGTCCGGCCAGGCGAACACCTTGGTGGCGCCCAGTGAGCGGGAGTTCATCGCAATGTAGGCACCGCCGTAGATCTTTCGGGTCACCAGGGTCACCCGGGGCACGGTGGCCTCGCCGAACGCGTGCAGCAGTTTGGCGCCGCGGCGCACCACACCGCCCCACTCCTGGTCGACGCCCGGCAGATATCCGGGGACGTCGACGATGACGACCAGCGGAATCCCGTATGCATCGCAGAGTCGCACGAAACGCGCTGCCTTCTCCGCGCTTTCGGAGTTCAGGCAGCCGCCGAGCCGCAGCGGGTTGTTAGCCAGCACCCCGACAGTCCGCCCGGCCAGCCGGCCCATGCCGACGACCATGGACGGCGCCCACTTGGCCTGGAATTCTTCGAACGGACCGTCATCGAGCAACGCGGTCACGATCGGGTGCACGTCGTAGGCGCGCCGCGCCGATTCCGGAAGCAGCGCATGCAGGTCGGTGTCACCGGCTTCGGCCTTGGCCCGATCGAAATGACCTTGCTGGCAGAATAATCCGACCAGGCGACGGCCTCGCTCGTAGGCGTCTAGCTCGTCGTCGGCGACGATGTGGCACACGCCGGACTTGCGGTGGTGCGTTTCCGGACCGCCGAGTGACGCCATGTCGACATCCTCACCGGTGACGCTGCGCACCACGTCGGGGCCGGTGACGAACACCCGGCTCTCCGGTGCCATCACGATGACGTCGGTCAGCGCCGGCCCGTAGGCGGCGCCGCCGGCGGCGAAGCCGACCACCACCGAGATCTGCGGGATATACCCGGACGCGCGGATCATCGCTTCGAAGACCGTGCCGACCGCGTGCAGCGCCCGCACCCCTTCGGCCAGCCGCGCCCCGCCGGAGTGCCAGATGCCCACGATCGGGCTCTGCTCGGCGATCGCGGTGTCGTAGGCGTCGACGATCTGCGCACAGCCCTCCGCGCCCATGGCACCGCCCATGACGGTGCCGTCGGTGCAGAACGCGATGGTGCGCACCCCGCCCACGGTGCCCGCTGCGGCCAGCACCCCGGACCGGTCACGCTCGTTGAGCAGCTCCACGCTGCCGTCGTCGAAGAACGTGTACAGGCGCAACAGCGGGTCGCGCGGGTCGAGTGATTCGCCAACCACCTCGCCGACCACGGTCGTCATCGTGGATCCCCTCCTTCGATCGTTGCTGGACTCGCTGCCGGGCGTTAGTAACGGCCGAAAGCCAGTGAGACGTTGTGCCCGCCGAACCCGAACGAGTTGTTGAGCGCGTAGTGGTAGTTGCCCGACCGCGGCTGGTCGGCCACCACATCCAGGTCGATCTGCGGATCGAGATTGACCAGGTTGAGGGTGGGCGGGATGACCTGATCACGCAGGGCCAGCACGGTGAGGATGGACTCCACCGCGCCGACCGCGCCGACTGAATGGCCCAGCGCGGATTTGGGCGCGTACACCGCGGCGTGTCCGCCGTGCGGGCCGAGCGCGTTGTTGATCGCCTGGCCCTCGGCGACGTCGCCGACCGACGTCCCGGTGGCGTGGGCGTTGACGTGGTCGATGTCGTTCGGCGTGAGCTCGGCGAGCCGGATCGCCCGGGTCATGGCGTACCCGGCTCGTTCGCCGTTGGGATCCGGTGCCACGATGTGGAACCCGTCGGAGGTGATGGAGGCCCCCATCAGCCGGGCGATGATGGTGGCGCCGCGTGTCTTGGCGTGCTCCTCGGTCTCGATCACCATTAGCGCGCCCGCTTCGCCGAACACGAAGCCGTTGCGGTCACGGTCGAACGGGCGACAGGCGCCTGCCGGGTCGTCGTTGGTGGTGGACAGCACGATGCGCATCTGGGCGAACGCCGCGATCGGGATGGCTTCGATCTGGGTTTCCACACCGCCGCAGATCGCGATGTCGGCCTCGTCGAGCATGATGCTGCGCCACGCATGGGCGATGGCTTCCGAGCCGGACGCGCACGCCGACACCGGGGTGAGCACCCCGGCCTTGGCCTCCCGGTCCAGCCCCACCGCCGCGGCGGCGCCGTTGGGCATGTACTTCTGCACGACGACCGGCGAGACGGCTCGCAGACCGCGCGATTTGAAAGCGTCCCAGTTGAAGATCAGCTCCTCGGTGGAGCCCATCCCGGTGCCGATGGACACCATCAGGCGGGTGGTGTCGACCTCGGGTGTGCCGGCGTTCTCCCAGGCGCGGCGGCCGAGATGGGTGGACATTTTCTGCAGATACGACAGTCGGCGCAGCTCGGTCTTGTTCAGGCCGACGTCGAACGACTCCGGCTTCTCGATCAGGTGACCGCCGATGCGGACCGGCAGGTCGTACTCCTCGATGAACGGGTCGGTGAGCGCGCGGATCCCGCTCTGGCCGTCCAGCAACATCTTCCAGGTGGTCTCCGCGTCGGCGGCCAGGGCTGTCGTCATGGCGAAACCGGTGACGACGACGTCGGGGAATCGATCCTTGAGAGCCAGCGTGGACATTGCTGCGAACTTTCCTTCTCCCGGGCCGGCCTCAGTAGCGTCCGAACGCTAGCGCGACGTTGTGGCCACCGAAACCGAACGAATTGTTGATGGCGTAGGAGTATTCGCCGTAGCGGGGTTCC
>NZ_JBYCLE010000619.1:0-6078 GCF_057473765.1 Mycobacterium sp. TH-M106
ACTTCGAGGAGAAGGCGATCTCGCTGATCGGCCGCCCGCTCTACGAGGCGTTCGTCAAGGGCTACACCGCCAAACAGTGGCAGACCGACCCGAAAGAGCTACCGGCGGGCAACATTACCCGGTTGCCGGTGCGCTACACCTTCGACAATCGTTACTTCAACGACACGTACGAGGGGTTGCCGGTCGACGGCTACACGGCGTGGTTGGCCAACATGGCCGCCGATGAGCGTGTCGAGGTCCGGGTGAACACCGACTGGTTCGACGTCTGTGACGAACTGCGGGCGGAAAACCTGCAGGCTCCGGTGGTTTACACCGGCCCGCTGGACCGCTACTTCGACTACGCTGACGGCCGGTTAGGCTGGCGCACACTGGATTTCGAAGTCGAGGTGCTGGCAACCGGAGATTTTCAGGGCACCTCGGTGATGAACTACAACGATCTCGAGGTGCCCTACACTCGCATTCACGAGTTCCGGCACTTCCACCCGGAACGTGACTACCCCACCGACAAGACGGTGATCATGCGGGAGTATTCACGGTTCGCCGAGGCCGACGATGAGCCTTACTACCCGATCAACGCCGAGGCCGACCGGCAGAAGCTGGCCGCCTACCGGGCCAGGGCCAAGGCCGAGACGGCGTCGGCGGGGGTGCTGTTCGGCGGGCGACTGGGCACCTACCAATATCTGGACATGCACATGGCCATCGCCAGCGCGCTGAACATGTTCGACAACGTTCTCCTGCCGCACTTGGCCGACGGTGCGCCGTTGGACGCGAACACGCCGTCGACGACGATGCAGTCCAAGCACGTCCACCCGCTTGCGGAGGATGTAGCGACGATGAGGAGCCGGCGCAGATGAGCGATGACACCTCTCGCGCGGTGAGCCGGTTGGCCCGCGTCATCCTGCCGCGCCAGGGCGAACCGCTGGACGTGCGCAAGCTCTACATCGAGGAGTCGGCGACCAACACCGGCCGCGCTCACGCGCCCACCCGCACCAGCCTGGAGATCGGCGCGGAGTCGGAAGTGTCGTTCGCGACCTATTTCAATGCCTTCCCGGCCTCCTACTGGCGACGCTGGTCGACTGTGGAGTCGGTGGTGCTGCGGGTGGAGCTGACCGGCGACGCGCGGGTCGACATCTACCGCTCCAAGGCGACCGGCGCCCGCATCACGGTGGACGGCGCGGCAGTGCGTGGCGAGGCGGCTGGCATCGAGTTCGAGATCGGGTTGGCCCCGTTCGAGGACGGCGGCTGGATCTGGTTCGACATCACCACCGACAGCGCGGTCACGCTGCACAGCGCGGGCTGGTACGCGCCATCCCCGGCACCCGGCCGGGCCAACGTCGCGGTCGGCATCCCGACGTTCAACCGCCCGGACGACTGCGTGAACGCACTGGCCGACCTGGCGTCGGACCCGTTGGTGGACGAGGTGATCGGCGCGGTGATCGTGCCCGACCAGGGCACCCGGAAGGTGCGCGACCATCTCGGTTTTCCGGCGGCGGCGGCACGCCTGGGCAACCGGCTGTCGATCCACGACCAGCCGAACCTCGGCGGCTCCGGCGGCTACAGCAGGGTGATGTATGAGGCGCTGAAAAACACCGACTGCGAACAGATCCTGTTCATGGACGACGACATCCGCATCGAACCCGACTCGATCCTGCGGGCGTTGGCGATGAACCGTTTCGCGCACGCGCCCACCCTGGTCGGCGGGCAGATGCTCAACCTGCAGGAGCCGTCGCATCTCCACATCATGGGTGAGGTGGTCGACCGGGACGTCTTCATGTGGACCAACGCCCCGCACACCGAATATGACCACAACTTCGCCACGGATCCGCTGGCCGCGACCCCGGAACTGCACCGCCGTATCGACGTCGACTTCAACGGCTGGTGGATGTGCATGATCCCGCGCAGTGTCGCCGAGGAGATCGGCCAGCCGGTGCCGTCGTTCATCAAGTGGGACGACGCCGAGTACGGGCTGCGCGCCGCCGAGCACGGCTATGGCACGGTCACCCTGCCCGGCGCGGCGATCTGGCACATGGCCTGGAGCGACAAGGACGACGCGATCGACTGGCAGGCCTATTTCCACCTGCGCAACCGGCTGGTGGTGGCAGCCCTGCACTGGGACGGCAACATCGCCGGCCTGCTACGCAGCCACCTCAAAGCGACGCTGAAACACCTTGCCTGCCTGGAGTATTCGACGGTCGCCATCCAGAACAAGGCCATCGACGACTTCCTGGCCGGCCCGGAGCACATCTTCTCGATCCTGGAGTCGGCTATGCCGGACGTGCGCGAAATGCGCAAGGCCTATCCCGACGCTGTGGTGTTACCGGCGGCGGCCGAACTGCCGCAGCCGTCGCAGCGCCGGAAACCGATGAAGCCACCGGTGCACCCGCTGGCAGTCGGCTACCGGCTGGCCCGTGGCACGCTGCACAACCTCACCCGGGCCGATCCGGAGCACCACCGGCGCCCGCAGCTCAACGTGCCCACCCAGGATGCTCGGTGGTTCTTGCTGTCCACACTCGACGGCGCCACCGTCACCACCGCAGACGGGTGCGGCGTGGTCTACCGCCAGCGGGACCGGGCCACGATGTTCACCCTGCTGGCGCAGTCGCTGCGGCGCCAGTTTCGGCTGGCCCGCCGGTTCGACGTGCTGCGCCGGAGCTACCGCGCCGCGCTGCCGATGCTGTCCAGCAAGCAGAAGTGGGAAACGGTGCTCCACCCGTCGTCGCGCCGTGGCTGAGCCGGCGCAGCCCCTCGGCGGCGGTGAGGTAACGGCGCTGGTCGCCGTTCAGTCGGTGCTGGCAGATCAGCCGGGGGTGCTGGCGGCGGCGCGCGGGCTGTCGCATTTCGGCGAGCACAGCGCCGGTTGGCTGGTGGTTTCGACGCTCGGCGCGCTGGCCCAACCGCGTCGACGGCGGGCTTGGCTGCTGGTCGGCGCCGGGGCGCTGGCCGCGCACGCCGCGGCGGTCGCGATCAAGCGCGTGGTGCGCCGCGAGCGCCCGCATCATCCGGCGGTCGTGGTCAACGTGGCGACCCCTAGTGCGTTGAGTTTTCCTTCGGCGCACGCCGCCTCCACCACGGCAGCGTCGATCCTGCTGGGGCGTGTGATCGGGTTGCCCGGTGTGGCGTTGCCCGTCCTGCTGGTGCCGTCGATGGCGTTGTCGCGGCTGGTGCTGGGGGTGCACTATCCCAGTGACGTGGTCACCGGAATCGCGGTAGGTGCCGCCGTCGCGGCGGGCACGATCCGGTTGGATGACCGCAGGGAGCGAGATGAGTAGAGAAGTGGCTTCAACACCCGCACCGCCGGCGAACCTGGTCGCCGGGCTGGTCAAGGCGCTGCGGCCACGGCAGTGGGTGAAGAACGTGCTGGTGCTGGCCGCGCCGCTGGCGGCGTGGGGCACGGATGTGCACTACGACTACGGCGACGTGCTGGGCAAAGAGGCCGTTGCCTGCGTGGTGTTCTGCCTGGCGTCCTCATCGATATACCTGGTCAACGACGTCCGCGACGTCGAGGCCGACCGGGCGCATCCCGTCAAGCGGTTCCGGCCGATCGCCGCCGGTGTGGTGCCGCAGTGGCTGGCCTACACCCTGGCGGTGCTGCTCGGCGCCGTCGCGCTGGGTGTCTCCTACCGGCTGGCCCCGAACCTGGCGCTGGTGGTGGCCGTCTACCTCGGTATGCAGCTGGCTTACTGCTTCGGCCTCAAACACCAGGCGGTGATCGACATCTGCATCGTCTCGGCTGCGTATCTGCTGCGTGCCATCGCCGGGGGCGCGGCCGCCGACATCTACTTGTCCCAATGGTTCTTGCTGATCGCGGCGTTTGGATCGCTGTTCATGGTGGCCGGCAAGCGCTACGCCGAGCTGCAGCTGGCCGAGCACACCGGCGCCAAGATCCGCAAATCGCTGGAGAGCTACACCAGCACCTATCTGCGGTTCGTCTGGACGATGTCGGCCACCGCGGTGGTGGTGTGCTACGGGCTGCTGGCGTTCGAGCGCGACCACTATTCGGGTTCCTGGTATGCGGTGTCGATGGTGCCGTTTACCATCGCGATCCTGCGCTACGCGGTCGACGTCGACGGCGGGCTGGCCGGGGAACCCGAGGACATCGCGCTGCGTGACCGGGTGTTACAGCTGTTGTTTTTGGCCTGGATCGGAACCATCGGTGCCGCCATTGCGTTCGGCTAGGGCCCTCCCGGCACCGGTACCGCCCGGCGGTCGGCCGGTGCCGGTGGCCCTGGGTGCCCTGGGCCGGCCCGCATTCCCCTACGACGTCATGGTGCGGGTCAGCCTGTGGTTGAGCGTCGCCGCGGTCGCGGTGCTGTTCGGCTGGGGTGCCTGGCAGCGCCGCTGGATCTCCGATGACGGGCTGATCGTGCTGCGCACCGTGCGGAACCTGCTGGCCGGCAACGGGCCGGTGTTCAACGCGGGCGAACGGGTGGAGGCCAACACCTCCACGATCTGGACCTATCTGTTGTATGTGGGTGCCTGGTTGGGCGGACCGGTGCGGACGGAGTATGTGGCGCTCGTCTTCGCGCTGCTGCTCAGCGTGGCCGGCATGGCGTTGGTGATGCTCGGCGCGGGGCGGCTGTACGCGCCCAGCCTGCAGGGCCGCGCGGCGCTGCTGTTGCCGGCGGGTGCCTTGGTCTACATCGCGTTGCCGCCGGCGCGGGATTTCGCGACCTCCGGTCTGGAGAACGGGTTGGTGCTGGCTTACCTGGGCCTGCTCTGGTGGATGTTGGTCGGCTGGTCGCAGGCGCTGCGGACATCGCAGACCCGCGCCAGGGGGCAGGTTTTCATCGCCTCGATGGCTTTCGTCGCCGGGTGCAGCGTTCTGGTGCGCCCGGACCTGGCGCTAATCGGCGGGGGCACGCTGATCATGATGCTGATCGCGGCGCGGGACCGGCGGCGGCGGGTGCTGATCGTGGTGGCCGGCGGCCTGCTGCCGGTGGCCTATCAGATCTTCCGGATGGGCTACTACGCGCTGCTGGTGCCTGCAACGGCGGTGGCCAAGGACGCCGCCGGCGACAAGTGGGCGCAGGGGATGATCTACCTGGCGAACTTCGACGCCCCGTACGCGCTGTGGGTGCCGACCGCGCTGCTGGCGGGGCTCGGGGTGTTGCTGGCGACCACCCGCAGCCGGCCCTGGTGGATCAGGCGCACGGTGCCGCCCGGCTACGGCCGGGCGGCACAGCTGGTGCAGAGCCCTCCGGCGGTGGTGTGTTTCATCGTGTTCAGTGGGTTGCTGCAGGGCGCCTACTGGATCCGGCAGGGCGGCGACTTCATGCACGGCCGTGTTTTGCTGGCGCCGCTGGTTTGTGTGTTGGCCCCGGTGGCGGTCATCCCGGTGGTGCTGCCCGACGGCGTGAAATACCGCCGGGGGACCGGTCGTTTGCTGGTTGTCACGGTCAGCGCGCTGTGGCTGGCGGTGGCCGGCTGGTCGCTGTGGGTGAGCAGGTCGCCGGGGATGGGTGACCGCTACGGTGAAGCCACCCGGGTCAGCTACTCCGGCATCGTCGACGAGCGCCGGTTCTACGCCCAGGCCGTCGGGCAGGCGCATCCGTTGACGGCCGCGGACTACCTGGACTATCCGCGGATGCGCGCCGTGCTCACCACGATCGACAACACCCCCGCCGGGGCGCTGCTGCTGCCGTCGGGCGACTACGACAAGTGGGACATTGTGCCAGTCATCCTTCCAGCCGGAACGCCACCCGACCCGGAGCCCAACGGAGCCGGGCCGCACACGGTGTTCTTCACCAACCTCGGCATGCTTGGCATGAACGTCGGACTCGACGTCCGGGTGCTGGACCAGATCGGTTTGGCGAACCCGCTGGCGGCGCACACCGAGCGGGTGCAGCACGCCCGGATCGGCCACGACAAGGACATCTTCCGGGACTGGGTGATCGCCGACGGCCCATGGGTGAAGTGGTCCCCGGGCATTCCGGGCTACCTGGATCAGGAGTGGGTCGCCGAAGCCGAAGCCGCCCTGCGCTGCCCCGGCACTGCGGCGGTGCTGAATTCGGTGCGCGGCCCGATGAGTCTGCATCGGTTCTTGTCGAATCTGCTGCACTCGGTGAGCTTCACCAGATA
>NZ_JBYCLE010000620.1:0-5555 GCF_057473765.1 Mycobacterium sp. TH-M106
CGCCGAAGAACAGCGTGACGGCCAGCGCGGAGACCGTGGTCATGTTGATGTACTCGGCGAGGAAGAACAGCGCGAACTTCAGCGACGAGTACTCGGTGTGAAAGCCGCCGACCAGTTCGCCTTCGGCCTCGGGCAGGTCGAACGGCGCTCGGTTGGTTTCGCCGACCATCGACGTGACGTAGATCAAAAACGACGGCATCAGCAGGAACCCGAACCACATCCGGTCCTGCGCGGCGACGATGCCCGACGTCGACATGGTGGCGGCGTAGAGGAACACCGACGCGAAAGCCAACCCCATCGCCACCTCGTAGGAGATCACCTGGGCGGTGGACCGGATTCCGCCCAGCAGCGGGTAGGTGGACCCGGAAGACCAGCCGGCCAGGACGATTCCGTACACCCCGATCGACGACATCGCCAGAATGAACAGCACCGCGATCGGCAGGTCCGCCAGCTGCAGCGTGGTGCGGTGGCTGAACACGCTCACCTCGGGGCCGAACGGGATCACGGCGAACGCGGTGACCGCCGGTATCACCGAGATGATCGGGGCCAGCACGTAGATCACCCGGTCGACGTCGGCGGGGGTGATGTCCTCCTTGAGTGCCAGCTTGATCCCGTCGGCCAGGCTCTGCAGCCAGCCCTTCGGGCCGACCCGGTTGGGGCCGGGCCGCATCTGCATGTGGCCCAGCACTTTTCGCTCGATGACGATCGCGAACAGCACGGTCAGCACCAGAAACGCGAAGACGGCGACCGCTTTGGCGACGATCAGCCACCAGGGGTCGGTGCCAAGCGTGCTCATGAGTCCCGTCCAATCCGCACCACCGCGCCCGCGGTGACGCCCAGTTCCCGGTGCACCGCCGAGCCGGCGGAGTTCATTGGCAGCCACACCACCCGCGGCGCCATGTCGGTGACGACCAGCGGCAGGCTGATCGAGCCGTGCGGTGTGCTGACGCTGACCGGATCGCCTGGCGCGGCGCCGATCTCGGCCGCGGTGTCGGCCGAGAGCCGCACCACGGCTTTGCGCGCGGTGCCGGCCAGGTGCGGTTCGCCGTCCTGCAGGAGCCCGGCGTCCAGCAGCATCCGCCAGCTGGCCAGGACGGCTTCTCCGTTGCCCGGCTGCGGCGGCCGCTCGGCTGCCACGTCGGGGGCACCGATCCGCTTGCCGTCCCAGGGCCGAAGCTGTTGCAGCTCGGCGCGGGCGGCCTCGACGGTGGGCAGCCCCAGTGCGACACCCATTTCGCCGGCGATCGCGTCGAGCACCCGAACGTCCGACAAAGCACCGGTCTCACGCAGCGCGACCTCGAAACGGCGGTGCCGTCCCTCCCAGTTCACGAAGGTTCCCGACTTCTCCGCCGCCGGCGCGACCGGCAGCACCACGTCGGCGCGGTCGGTGACGTCGCTGTGCCGCAGCTCGAGGCTGACGAGGAAGTCGACCGCGTCCAGCGCGGCCAGCGCCGCGGCCGGGTCGGCCAGATCACCCGGTTCGACCCCGCCCACCAGCAGCGCGCCCAGCGTCTGATCGGCCGCGGCCGCCAGGATGGCGTCGGTGTCGCGGCCCGGCTGCGTCGGCAGACCGCCGTCGCCCCACAGCTCGGCCACCTGCGCCCGGGCCGCGGCGTCGGTCAGTGGCCGGCCGCCGGGCAGCAGCCCGGCCAGCGCGCCGGCATCCAGCGCTCCGCGTTCGCCGGCGCGGCGCGGCACCCAGGCCAGCCGCGCGCCGGTGGCGTCGGCCAGCCGGGCCGCGGCCGACAGCGCGCCGGGGGAGCCGGCCAGCCGCTCGCCCGCCATGATCACCGCGCCAGGTTGGCGCAGCAGGGTACCGACCTCGCCATCACGCAAACCGTCGCGCAAACCGTCCAGCACCGCCGCCTCGCCGCCTGGCACCGCAGGCAGCAGGTCCCCGAACATCTTGCCCACCGCACGGTCGGCGAACGGCGCGACCACGTACACCTTTGTCTGCTTCTTGCGGGCGGCCTTGCGCAGCCGCAGGAAGACGATCGGCGACTCCTCCTCGGGTTCCAAGCCGACCAGCAGCACCGCCGGCGCGGTTTCCAGGTCCCGGTAGGTCACCCCGCCCTGGCCGCCCTGGCCTGCGACCGGTTGCCCGGCCACCCGGGTGGCCAGGAACGCGGCCTCCTCGGTCGAATGCGGGCGGGCCCGGAAGTCGATGTTGTCGCTGCTCAGCGCGATGCGGGCGAATTTGGCGTAACCGTAGGCGTCTTCGACGGTCACCCGACCGCCGACCAGCACGCCGGTTCGCCCGCGGGCGGCGGCCAGGCCACGCGCCGCCAGCGTCAGCGCATGGGGCCACGAGGTCGGCACCAGCTCGCCGCTTGGATTGCTGGGGTCGCGGGCCAGCGGGGTGGTGATGCGGTCCCGCTGGGTGGCGTAGGTGAACGCCCACCGGCCCTTGTCGCAGTTCCACTCCTCGTTGACGTCGGGGTCGTCGCCGGCCATCCGGCGCAGGATCTTGCCGCGGCGGTGATCGGTGCGCTGTGCGCATCCGCCGGCGCAGTGCTCGCACACGCTGGGGGTGGACACCAGGTCGAACGGTCGGGCCCGGAACCGGTAGGAGGCCCCGGTCAGCGCTCCCACCGGGCAGATCTGGACGACGTTGCCGGAGAAGTAGGAGTCGAACGGCTCGTCTTCGTAGATGCCGACCTGCTGCAGCGCGCCGCGATTCATCATCTCGATGAAGACGTCGCCGGCGATCTCGTTGGCGAACCGGGTACAGCGCGCGCACAAGATGCAGCGGTCCCGGTCCAGGAGCACCTGCGAGGAGATGTTGATCGGCTTGGGAAAGATCCGCTTGGACTCTTCGAAGCGGGTCTCGGTCCGCCCGTGGGCCATCGCCTGGTTCTGCAGCGGGCATTCGCCGCCCTTGTCGCAGGTCGGGCAGTCCAGCGGATGGTTGATCAGCAGCAACTCCATCACCAGGTGCTGGGCCCGGTCGGCTTCCGGTGAGGTGTGTTGGGTGCGCACCACCATGCCGTCGGTGGCCGCCACCGCGCAGGACGGCTGTGGCTTGCGCTGCCCTTCGATCTCGACCATGCACTGCCGGCACCAGGCCACCGGGTCCAGCAGCGGGTGATCGCAGAACCGCGGAATCTCGATGCCCAACTGCTCGGCAGCACGAATGATCAAGGTGCCCTTGGGAACTGTGATCTGCCGGTTGTCGATGGTGAACGTCACCGACTGGACGGGCCCGGTGGGTGCAGTCACGCCGCGCCTCCCTTCGATCCGTCGGGCACGAACATGCTCGCTTTCGGGTCGAACGGACACCTGCCCTGCTCCACGTGGGCGATGTACTCGTCACGGAAGTACTGAAGCGACGACTGAACCGGCATCGCCGCGCCGTCGCCCAACGCGCAGAACGACTTTCCGAACAGCACGTCGGCGATGTCGAGCAGGGTGTCCAGATCTTCGGGGGTGCCGCGGCCGGTCTCCAGCCGTTCGTAGATCGGGACCAGCCAATAGGTGCCCTCGCGGCACGGCGTGCACTTGCCGCAGGACTCGTGTTTGTAGAACTCCGACCAGCGCCGGGCCGCGCGCACCACGCAGGTGGTCTCGTCGAAAATCTGTAATGCCTTGGTGCCCAGCATCGAACCGGCCTCGACCATGCCCTCGTAGTCCAGTGGGACGTCCAGGTGCTCCTCGGTCAGCAGCGGTGTGGACGAGCCTCCCGGCGTCCAGAACTTCAGCCGGTGCCCGTTGCGCACCCCGCCGGCGTAGGCGAGCAGCTCGCGCAGCGTGATGCCCAGCGGGGCCTCGTACTGGCCGGGACGGTTGACGTGCCCGGATAGTGAATACAGCGTGAACCCGCGGGACTTGTCGGTGCCCATCGACCGGAACCACTCGGCGCCGTTGAGCATGATCGACGGCACGCTGGCGATGGATTCGACGTTGTTGACCACCGTCGGGCACTGGTAGAGCCCGGCTACCGCCGGGAACGGCGGCCGCAGCCGCGGCTGACCGCGGTAACCCTCCAGCGAGTCGATCAGCGCGGTCTCCTCGCCGCAGATGTAGGCGCCGGCGCCGGCGTGCACGGTGATGTCGAGGTCGAAGCCGGAACCGCCGATGTCGGTGCCCAGGTAGCCGGCGGCGTAGGCCTCGGCCACCGCGGCGTGCAGGCGGCGCAGCACCGGCAGCACTTCACCGCGCACGTAGATGAAGGCGTGGTGGGCCCGGATCGCGTAGCAGCAGATGATGACGCCTTCGATGAGCGCGTGCGGCGTCGCCAGCATCAGCGGTATGTCTTTGCACGTTCCGGGTTCGGATTCGTCGGCGTTGACCAGCAGGTAGTGGGGACGCGCCCCGGCACCTTCCGTGCCCTGCGGGACGAACGACCACTTGGTCCCGGTGGAGAATCCGGCGCCGCCGCGTCCGCGCAGGCCGGATTCTTTGACGTGCTCGATGACGGCGTCCGGTTCCATAGCCAGCGCCCGCTGCATGCCGCGGTATCCGTCGTGGCGGAGGTAGGTCTGCAGCGTCCAAGACTGCGGATCATCCCAGTAGCGGCTCAGCACCGGCGTCAGCGGTGTCGCCCCGGCGGTCGGTGCACTCGGCGGGGTCACTGCTGACCGCCCTCACCGGTTTCCGGCGCGGCCATGTCGTGGTCGCGGGCGAAGCGCAGCCCGGCCAGGGTCGGTGCGCCGGCGCCGCCTTGACCGTCGTCGTCGCGTTCGTCGGGGAAGCCGGCCAGGATTCGCGACGTCTCGGCGAAGCTGCACAGCGGCATGCCGCGGGTGGGCCGCACGTTCTCGCCGGCACGCAGCTTGTCGACGAGCACCCGCGCCGACTCCGGTGTCTGCTGGTCGAAGAACTCCCAGTTGACCATCACCACCGGCGCGTAGTCACAGGCGGCGTTGCACTCGATACGCTCCAGGGTGACCTTGCCGTCGGGTGTGGTGTCGTCGTCGTCGACGTCCAGGTGTTCTTTGAGGTCGTCGAGGATGGCGTCCCCGCCCATCACCGCGCACAATGTATTGGTGCAGACCCCCACCAGATACTCACCGGTGGGTTTGCGACGGTACATCGAGTAGAACGACGCGACCGCGGCAGTCTCAGCCAGAGTCAGCCCGAGCAACTCCGCGCAGAACGCCAGGCCGGCCGGCGTGAGGTAGGAGTCTTGCGCCTGCACCAGGTGCAACAGCGGCAGCACTGCCGAGCGCGGCTGCGGGTAGCGCGCGATGATCTCGGCGGCGTCGGCCTCCAGCCGCGCCCGCACCTCCGGCGGATACGACGTCGGGGCGCCGGGGTAGTTGAACTGGCCGGGCTCCTCAGGTGGGCGGCCAAGCTGGACGAATCTCCGCTGGCCGTCGGTGCCCGCGGTGGGCGGCATCAACCGCCCGCGGCCGGTCGTGTTGGGCGGCGGCAACGTGTCGGACGCCGTCTTGTCGGACGCCGTCCGGTCAGACACGGTCATCGGTCGACTCCGCCCATCACCGGGTCGATGCTGGCCACCGAGGCGATCACGTCGGCGACCAGTCCGCCCTCACACATCGCGGCAACAGCCTGCAGGTTGGTGAACGACGGGTCGCGGTAGTGCACCCGGTAGG
>NZ_JBYCLE010000621.1:0-5285 GCF_057473765.1 Mycobacterium sp. TH-M106
GGCATCGGTGAGCACGAACCCCACCCGCGCGTCGGGCAGACCCGGATCAACCGCCAGATACGCCGCCCCCGCCTTGGGCACCCCCCACCTCGCCACCACCGCCGACGCCGACCGCTCCAACACCAACCCCACACACTGCCCCCGGCCCACCACGTGCGCGACCAGCAACTGCGCCCACCGATTCGCCGCCTCAACAAGCTCGCGATACGTCAACGCCAGCCCCCCGCAACTGACCGCCACCGCCCCCGGCACACGCGCCACCTGCCCGGCGAACACCTCCGGAACCGACACCGACACCCCCGCCGTCCGGGCTAATGCCCCCCGATTACCCCACCCCTGCAACCGGACACGCTCAACCCCATCAAGCACACCCACCGACGACAACCGCCTAGCAGGATCAACCGTCATCAACTCCAACACCCGCTGCAACCGCTCGATCAGTGTTTCGATGCTGGCCGCGTCGAACACGTCGGTGCGAAACTCCACCGTCCCACCGATCCCGGCGGGCGCACCGTCCTCGTTCCAGCGTTCCTCCAACGAAAACGTCAGGTCCATGCGGGCGGTGCGGGTGTCCAGCGGCAGCGACGTGACCTGGAGGTCACCCATGGCCAATGCGGCGGCGGGATCATTGGCCTGCCAGTTCTGCCAGGCCAGCATCACCTGCACCAGCGGGGCATGGGTGAGGCTTCGGGCGGGGTTGAGCCGCTCCACCAGCACCTCAAAGGGGACGTCCTGGTGTTCGTAGGCGGCCAGGCTGCGCGCTCGCACCTGAGCCAGCAGTTCGGCGACACTGGGATCCCCGGCGACATCGACCCGCAGCACCAAGGTGTTGACGAAGAAGCCCACCAGCTGATCCAGCGCGGGGTCGCGGCGCCCGGCGATCGGGAACCCCACCGCCACATCGGAACTGGCGCTGAGCTTGGCCAGCAGCACGGCCAACGCGGCCTGCATCACCATGAAACTGGTTGCATTATGCTCGCTGGCCACCTCGCGCATCCGCTGCTGCAACTCCGCCGGCCAGTCCACCGCCACAGTGGCGCCGCACTGGTCGGCCACCGGCGGGTAGGGCCGATCGGTGGGCAGCTGCAGGTGTTCGGGCATGCCGGCCAGGGCCTGCTCCCAGTAGGCCAGCTGCTTGGCGATAAGGCTGTCGCTGTCGGCCAGGTCACCGAAGTGCGCGCGCTGCCACAGCGTGTAATCGACATACTGCACCGCCAATGGCGCCCAGTCGGGGGTCTGCCCGGCGCACCGGCTGGCATACGCCGCGCTCAGATCAACCGCCAGCGGGGTGATCGACCAGCCGTCGGCGGCGATATGGTGCACCACTACCAGCAGCACGTGCTCGTCGTCGGCGACGCGGAAAAGCCGTGCCCGCAACGGAATCTCGCCCGCCAGGTCAAAACAGTGCCGCACCGCGGTGTCGATGACCTCACCCAGCCGGCTCTCCGGCCAGCCGGTGGCATCGACGACATCCCAACCAAAGTCGGCCCGCTCGGCGGGCACCACCACCTGCCGGGGTATCCCCTCGGGCGCCGGGAACAGTGTGCGCAGGCTCTCATGGCGGCCCACCACATCGGCCAGCGCCGCACCCAACGCGTCGACTTCAAGACGCCCACACAGCCGCAACGCCACTGCGAGGTTGTAAACCGGTGAGGGCCCTTGCAATTGGTCGATAAACCACAGCCGGCTCTGAGCAAACGACAACGGGATCACCGCGGGCCGTTCAACCGCCACCAGGGACTCCAGCCGCTCCTCACCCTCACCGACGCGCAGCGCTAACTGGGCGACCGTGGGCGCCTCGAACAGGGTGCGCACCGCCAGGCCGGCATCCAGGCCGGCGTTGATTGCGGCGATCAGGCGCATCGCCGAGAGCGAATCCCCTCCCAGATCGAAGAACGAGTCGTCGACTCCGACCCGCTCGACACCGAGCACCTGGGCGTAGATGCCGGCCAGGATCTCCTCGACGGCGGTGGTCGGGGCGCGGTACTGATCGACGTCGGTGTACTCCGGTGCCGGCAAGGCGCGGGTGTCGAGTTTGCCGTTGACCGTGAGCGGCAACGTGTCGATCGCGACCACCGCCGCCGGCACCATATACCCCGGCAGCCGCTCGCCCAGCGCGGCGCGTATCTGGGCCGGATCGGCTGTCCCGGTGACATAGCCGACCAGGCGTTTGTCGCCGGGGCGGTCCTCGCGGGCGATCACCACCGCGTCGCGGACCCCGTCGAGTCCGGCCAGGGCGGCCTGGACTTCGCCGAGCTCGATGCGATACCCGCGGATCTTGACCTGTTCATCGGAGCGCCCCAGATACTGCAGCTGCCCATCGACACCCCAGCGCACCAGATCCCCGGTGCGATACATGCGTGTTCCCGCCGCCTCCGCGCCGGCGAACGGGCACGCCACGAACCGCGACGCGGTCAACCCCGCCCGGCCCACATACCCGACGCCCACGCCGCGGCCGGCCACATACAACTCGCCGACCACACCCATCGGCACCGGCCGCAACCACCCATCGAGGACGAACAACGCCGCGGTCGATACCGACGAGCCGATCGGCACCACACCCATCCCGACGGACAGCGGAGCGCTCATCGATACATACACCGTGGCCTCGGTGGGGCCGTAGGCATTCATCACCAGCCGGCCAGGCGCCCACCGATCCACCACCTCGGCTGGGCAGGCCTCACCGCCGAGCAGCAATGCCACCGACTCCAACCCCTGCGGGCGGAGTGTGGTCACCGCGGACGGAGTTTGGACCAGCACATTGACGTCTTCGCTGATCAGCAAGGCGTGGAGGTCTTCGGGTGAGCCGACCACCGACTCGGGCACCACCACCAGGCGCCCACCATCCAGCAGTGTCCCCCAGATCTCCCACACCGAAATGTCGAAAGCGTACGAGTGATACTGCGTCCACACTTTCGCCGTCGGCACGTGTGCCGGCAGTGACTCCGCCAGATGGGTCAAGTTGTGGTGGGTGATGGCCACTCCCTTAGGCACACCGGTAGTCCCCGAGGTGTAGATGAGGTAAGCGATGTCCTCGGGGGCCGGCGCCGGCAATGCGGTGTTGGGTTGGTTGTCAACGGCGGGGTCATTGATGTCGATGACCGCCAGATCGCCAAGATCGTGGCCGGCTAGCCGCGACCGCAAGGCGGTCGTGGTGATCACCGCGGTCGGCGCGGCATCGGTGAGCACGAACCCGATCCGCGCGTCGGGCAGTGCGGGATCGATCGCCAGATACGCCGCCCCCGCCTTGAGCACCGCCAGCATCGCCACCACCGCCGATGCCGAGCGCTCCAACAGCAGCGCCACACACTGCCCCCGGCCCACCCCACGGCCGACCAGGAAATGCGCCCACCGGTTGGCCGCCTCATCGAGTTCGCGATACGTCACCGACAGCTTCCCGAAGTTGATCGCCACCGCCTCCGGCGCGCGCGCCACCTGCTCGGCGAACACTTCTGGAACCGACACCGGCAGCGGCGCGGGCCGGGTCAACACCGCCCGGTTACCCCACTCGTCCAGACGGGCATGCTCAGCCTCATCAAGCACATCCAGCGATGACAGCCGCCGGGCGGGGTCGGCGGTCATCAACTCCAATACCCGCTTGAACCGCTCGATCAGCGTTTCGATGCTGGCCGCGTCGAACACGTCGGTGCGAAACTCCACCTTCCCGGAGATCCCGGCGGGCTCACCGGCCCCAGTCCAGCGTTCGGCCAAAGCAAACACCAGGTCCATCCGGGCGGTGCGAGTGTCCAGAGGCAGCTGGGTGACCTGCAGATCACCCAAGTCCAGCCCGGTGGCCAGATCATTCTCCCGCACGGGCAAGTTCTGCCAGGACAAGATCACCTGCACCAGCGGGGCATGGGTGAGGCTTCGGGCGGGGTTGAGCCGCTCCACCACCAACTCAAAGGGGACGTCCTGGTGTTCGTAGGCGGCCAAGCTGCGCCGTCGTACCTGTGCCACCAGTTCGGCGACACTGGGATCCCCGGCCACATCGACGCGAAGCACCAAGGTGTTGACCAAAAAACCCACCAGCGCGTCGAGCGCGGGGTCGCGGCGCCCGGCGATCGGGAACCCCACCGCCACATCAGAACTGGCGCTGAGCTTGGCCAGCAGCACCGCCAGTGCGGCCTGAACCACCATGAAACTGGTCGCGTTCTGCTCACGTGCCACCTGCGTAATCTGCTGCTGCAGCTCTGCTGGCCAGTCCACTGCGACAATGGCGCCGCACTGGTCGGCCACCAGCGGGTAGGGCCGATCGGTGGGCAGCTGCAGGTGTTCGGGCATGCCGGCCAGGGCCTGCTGCCAGTAGGCCAACTGCGTGGCGATACGGCTGTGACTATCGGCCGGATCGCCTAACTGAGCCCGCTGCCACAGCGTGTAGTCGACATACTGCACCGCCAACGGCGCCCAGCAGGGGGTTTGTCCCGCGCACCGGCTGCCATAGGCCAACATCAGGTCACACACCAGCGGGTTGATCGACCAGCCGTCGGCGGCGATATGGTGCACCACCGCCACCAGCACGTGTTCGTCGTCGGCGACGCGGAAAAGCCGTGCCCGCAACGGAATCTCGCCCGCTAGGTCAAAGCAGTGATGCGCTGCGGTGTCGATGGCCTGCGTTAGCCGGCTCTGCGACCAGCCGGTGGCATCGACGACATCCCAACCAAAGTCGGCCCGTTCGGCGGGCACCACCACCTGCCGGGGTATTCCCTCGACGGCCGGGAACATTGTGCGCAGGCTTTCGTGGCGGCCCACCACATCGGCCAGCGCTGCACCCAACGCGTCGGCATCAAGACGCCCACACAGGCGCAACGCCGCCGGCATGTTGTAAACCGGTGAGGGTCCCTGCAACTGATCCAGGAACCACAGCCGGTTCTGCGAAAACGACAACGGGATCACCGCGGGCCGTTCCATCGCCACCAACGGTTCCAGCCGCCCCTCGTCCGCGCCGATGCGGGGCGCCAGCTGGGCGACCGTGGGTGCCTCAAACAGGGTGCGCACCGCGAGGCCGGCATCCAGGCCGGTGTTGATAGCGGCGATCAGGCGCATCGCCGACAGCGAATCCCCTCCCAAATCGAAAAACGAGTCGTCGACTCCGACCCGTTCGACACCGAGCACCTGGGCGTAGATGCCGGCCAGGATCTCCTCGATCGCGGTGCCCGGGGCGCGGTAATGATCGACGTCGGTGTACTCCGGTGCCGGCAGGGCCCGTTTGTCGAGTTTGCCGTTAGCGGTCAGCGGCAACGCGTCGATCGCGACCACCGCCGCCGGCACCATATATCCCGGTAGCT
>NZ_JBYCLE010000622.1:0-5318 GCF_057473765.1 Mycobacterium sp. TH-M106
GCATCCAGTTGATCGGGCCGAGGAAGTCGCTGATGATCACCGCCATGCCGCGGCGACGTTGCGGCCGGCGCAGCGCGTCGATGGCCGCGGCGAGGTCGCCGCGCACCCCGACCGCGGCCCGCGGTGTGGTGGCGATCGTCCGCAGCAGCGTCTGCTCGTGCATCCGTCCCGACCGCGCCGGCACCCGCACCGTCCGTTCGCCGTTGGCGACCAGTGCGCCGATCCGGTTGCCGCCGCCGCTGTTGAGAAAGATGATGGCCGCGGCCGCCGCAACCGCCAGGTCGCGCTTCTCACATCGAGCGGTGCCGAAGTCCATGCTGGCCGACATGTCGACCACCAGCCAGGTCTCCAGCTCTCGATCGGCGATCATCTGGCGGACATGCGGATGGGTGGTGCGCGCGGTGACTGACCAGTCCATCCGGCGCACGTCGTCACCGGGCTGGTAGAGCCTCGATTCGCCGGGCTCGGAGCCCGGGCCGGGGATCAGGCCGAGGTGGTCGCCGTGTAACACCCCGTCGAGCTTGCGTTTGACGGTCAGCTCCAGGGTGCGCAGTGCCGCAGCGAGCTTGGGGTCGCGGATGTCGCCGCGCAGCATCGACGGCGGCGCAGTGGCATCCGGGGTATCCGGTCCCCCCGACTCGGGCGGGGTGTCGGGTTCGGTCACCGACCGCTAGCCGCTGCCGCCGCGGCCGGAACCACCGGAGGCACCGAATGTGCTTGCTGTGGAACAGCGTTCACCTGGGGCAGTGCGACTGTCTGCAGCACCCGGTTGATGACGATGTCCGGGGTGATCTCGTCGGCGAGCGCGTCGTAGGACAGCACCAGCCGGTGTCGCAGCACGTCGGGGATGACTTCGATGACGTCCTGCGGGACCACGTAATCACGCCCCCGCACCAGCGCCAACGTCCGCGCCGACGCGACGATGCCCAGCGAAGCGCGCGGTGACGCGCCGAAGGAGAGCCAGCTCTTGACGTCGGGCATGCCGAACTGCTCCGGCATGCGGGTGGCCATGACAACGCGCACTACGTAGTCGACCAGCGCATGGTGCACGAAGTTGTTCGCGGCCAGCCCCTGCAGCCGCAGCAGGTCACCGGGGTTGAGGATCTGCTTGGGTTGCGGTGGGGTGACACCCATCCGGTAGATGATCTCGCGCTCTTCCTCCGGCGACGGGTAGTCGACGTTGATCTTGAACAGGAACCGGTCGCGCTGCGCCTCCGGCAGCGGGTAAACACCCTCGTGCTCGATCGGGTTCTGGGTGGCCATCACCAGAAACGGGTCGGGCAACGGGAAGGTCTTGCCGCCAATGGACACGTGGCGTTCCTGCATGACCTCCAGCAGCGCGGACTGCACCTTGGCCGGCGCGCGGTTGATCTCGTCGGCCAGCAGGAAGTTGACCACCACCGGACCCAGTTCGGTGTCGAACTCTTCTCGCCCCTGCCGGTAGATGCGGGTGCCGACGATGTCGGTCGGCACCAGGTCCGGGGTGAACTGTATTCGCGCAAAGGTGCCGCCGACCACTCGCGCGAACGTCTCCACCGCCAGTGTCTTGGCCACCCCTGGGACACCTTCGAGCAACAGATGGCCCTTGGCCAGCAGGCCGACCAGGATGCGCTCAACCAGCCGGTCCTGCCCGACGATGATGCGCTTGACCTCGAAGATGGCCCGCTCGAGCGCGTGCACTTCGGCGGCCAGCCCGTTAGCGCCGGCCGGGGGGCCTTCCGGCCCGGGAAAACCCCCGGCACCCGCGGGCGTCCTATCTGGTGACGTCATCGACAACCCTCCAAGCTCGGTAAACCTCGGTATACCTCTGTCAGACACGACTGTGTACCCGACCTGGTGGCCGCGGGGCAGTCGCATGCCCGCGTTTCACTATTCCAGGCCTCCGGGATTCCGTCGACGTCGCCTCGGAGCAGCGCCCCGCCTCGGGCGGTCAATACTCGATGATCCGGGTCAGGTACGGCGTCATTCCCGCCGTCCGTACCGGGCTGACCGTGACCTTCCCGGCGCTGCCGGATGCTTCCAGCATCTTCCCGTCGCCGAGGTACATGGTGACGTGCTGGCCGCCGCCCGGGCCGTAGAAGATCAGGTCACCCCGCTTGGCCTGATCACGTGGGATATGCCGGCCGGCGTTGTACTGGTCGCCGGAGAACCGCGGGATCAGCACCCCGACGCCGGCGAACGCGTAGCGCATCAGACCCGAACAGTCGAATCCCACCGTGTCTGCGCCGTCGCCGACGCCTTTGCTGGGACCGGTGAGCGAGCCGCCTCCCCACGAATACGGCACCCCCAGCTGCGAACCGCCCCGGCGGATGACGTACTCGATCGCCTGCCGGCCGTAAACCCGCCGACCTGGTGCGATGTTGACACTGGCCTCACTTGGATCGGCACCGCCGATGTTGAACCCCAGCCCGGACAGGAACTTGCGGCCCAGGTCCATCGTCGTCTGGGTCGCCTGTGCGGTGGCTTTCAGCGAGGCGGTGGCGATCGCCAGCGGGTCGCCGGGCGCACCTGCGCTGATCAACTGCGGCAGCGTCGGATCCCACGGGTTCTCGGCTGCAGCCGGCCCGGCCAGGCCGATCACCAGCGGAATCACCGCGAGTATGAGCCAGGTCAGCCTGCCTGGCTTCAAGTCTCGAAAGATTTTGCGGCGCATGGCTTCTCCATTGTGATATCCGTCAGTATTCGATGTACCGGACCACGTAGGGTGTCATGCCGCTGGTGCGTACCGGGGACACTTTCACCGTCTGCCCGACATCGGGCGCTTCCAGCATCTGGCCGTTACCCAGGTATAAGGTCACGTGCTGACTGCCGCCTGGCCCATAGAAGATGGCGTCGCCGCGGCGCATCTGCGATGACGGAATCTGTCGGCCCAGTTTGTACTGCGAGCCCGAATAGTGCGGCAGCTTGATCCCCACCCCGGCGAACGAGTACAGGATCAGCCCCGAGCAGTCGAAGCCGACCGTGTTGGCACCGCCGTCGATGCCCCGGCTCGGCCCCACGGCGTTGCCGCCGCCCCACGAGTAGGGCACCCCTATCTGCGACATGCCGCGCCGGATCACGTATTCCGAGGCCTGGCGCCCATACACCCGTGGAATCCGCCCGTTGGTGATGCCCGGCTCCGCTGCGGCAGGGGCGTCCGGCCTGATCAGGCCCACCGACTGCAAGAACTTGCGCCCCATGCTGGCGGTGGCCTGCGCCGAGGTTGCCGAGATCCCCAGCACCGTGTTGATGACGGCGATCGGGTCACCGCTGACGAAGGCGCTGGGCACGGCCGGCAGTGTCGGATCCCACCCACCGTCCCACCGGCCGGCGTCAGTCGCCGCCGGCGCCGCGTTGGGTTCCCGGTCGGGGCGTCTGGCCCCGGATTCCCATCGGGCGCCTGGCGGTGCCGGACGTTGCCCCGCTGCCTGCGCCTGTTGGCGCTGCCGGCGGGCCGCGTCGAGTTTGGCTGCAGCGTCGTTGCGCTGGGCGACCAGCCGCTTGATCTGCTGCTGCTGCTCGCCGAATTTGCGCTCGGTGTCGATGAGCGCCGCCACCGCGGCGTCCTGACTGGATTGGGCGTCGGAGACCGCCTGGTCGGCTCTCTTCTTTGCCAGCCGTGCCGTTGACTCCTTGTTCACCTGCTCGGTGCGGGCCCGCTGCAGGTCGGCCAGCACCCGCTGGGAGCTGACCGACACCAGCTCACCGGCGGTGGCGGTGGTGATGACATCGGACGGGCCGGTCATGCTCAGGTAGGCCCCCGAAGGGCCGTTGACGTACGTCGCCGCCGCGAACCTGTCGAATCGCCGCTGAGCCGCGGTGATCGCAGAGTCGGCGTCCTTGATCCCTTGCTGGCTGATCTCGACGTCGTGCTGGGTGGCGACCGCGTCGTCTCGTGCGGTCTGCACGTCGGCCAACGCCTTGTTGACATCTTCCTTTTCGGTCTGAACGGCTACCGCCAGATCCTGGAGCCGCTGGTTGGCTTCGGCGACGTCGGCGATCAGCGTGGCGATCTGCTCCGGGCTTGACACGGAGTCGAGCACCGGGTCGGCGAACGCCAGCCCCGGCGCTGCCAGCAGCACTGCCATGCTCAGCACCGAGACCCCGACGGGTTGGACGAACCCGACGGCCCGTCGGAGGGAGCAGCCTTGAGAGCCCTGGTGACGACGTCTGATGCGTCTCATTCGACTCGGGCCTCCTCGGACTCAACGCGGGTGGTCGGCGCCCAGCGGGGCCGCGAGCACAAACACAACACACGCATCACCTGGAACATACGCCACTTAAGACACTGTGGGAACATTCGTAACGAACTACGGTGTCGTAGTTGGTCGATTGTGACCGAACGGTGATATCGGAACTTGCTAACGAATCCGCTGACGCGGCTTTGACTGACTGATTTTTGCTGGTCAGTCGTGATGGTTGAGGTCACCGACCGGTGACTGCATGCGTTTGCTGCGCTGTTGCAGTACCCGGGTGCCCACGGTCACCGCCACGACCCCGAGCAGCAACACGATTGTCAACGCCGTCCAGGGGAGATCGGGCCGGTTCAACTCGTTGACGAAGTTCTGCGCCGACACCACCGGATTACCGGTCTTCGCCGTGTCTTCGCCGGCCTCCAACTTGGCACGATGGAACTGCCCGCTGTAGCTGCCGACATAGGACGGGCTGAGCACCAAGACGGTGGAATCCGGGTCATCGCTGCCCACGACGGTAGCGACGTCACGCAGCGCGGTATCCATAGCCGGGTTGCGGGCAACCACCACAATCTTGAGGTCGATGCCGTCCCGGTTAGCCTCCTGCACCACCTCGCGCAGCGCCGGCACGTCGGCGGCGGGAGCGCTGATCGCGTCGGCGGCAACGCCAGCTTTCACGAGCGCCATGCACTCGTCGGGCGGAGCGGACGGATCGAGCCCGACGGTGACGCAGAGTTCGCCGGGGATATAGGCCGGGTGGGAAGGGTGGGCCGGCCGATGCGGCGTCGTCACAGTCGACGACGGTATCAGGCCAGCTCGATGAGGTCTCGGTAGTCGGGCGACCAGTAGTCCTCGGTGCCGTCCGGCAGCAGCACCACCCGCTGCGGTGCCAACGCCTCGGCCGCCCCTGGATCGTGGGTGACCAGCACCACCGCGCCGGTGTAGCTGCGCAGCGCGTCGAGCACCTGCTCGCGTGACGCCGGGTCGAGGTTGTTGGTCGGCTCGTCGAGCAGCAGCACGTTGGCGGTGGAGGCCACTAGCCCGGCCAACGCCAGTCGGGTCTTCTCGCCGCCGGACAGCGTGGCGGCGGGCTGATCGAGTTGCGCGCCGCGGAACATGAAGGCGCCGAGCAGGCCGCGCAGATCC
>NZ_JBYCLE010000623.1:0-2485 GCF_057473765.1 Mycobacterium sp. TH-M106
TCGTCGGAAGTCTTGGCGCCCTTGATGATTTCCACCAACGGCATCTTGTCCACTGGGGAGAAGAAGTGGATTCCGATGAAGTCCTCCTGCCGTTTGACCCCGGCGGCCAGACCGGTGATCGGCAGCGTGGAGGTGTTCGACCCGAGCAGCGCGTTGGGTTCGACGATGTCCTCGATCTCACCGAACACCTGGTGCTTGAGTCGCTGGTCCTCGAAGACCGCCTCGATCACGAAGTCCACACCGGCGAGGTCGGCCGCATCGGCCGTCGGGGCGATCCGGTCCAACAGCGCCTTGGAACGCTCCTCGGTGGTCTTGCCTGCAGACAGCGCCTTGGCTTCCAGCTTCTCGGAGTAGCCCTTGCCCCTCTGCGCGGCTTCGGCGGAGACGTCCTTGAGCACCACGTCGAAACCGGCCCGGGCCGACACGTACGCGATCCCGGCACCCATCATGCCGGCACCCAGCACGCCGATCTTGGTGATCGGGGTCTTGCCGATGCCGTCCGGACGGCTACCGCCGCCGTTGATGTGCTGCAGGTCGAAGAAGAACGCCTGGATCATGTTCTTGGCGACCTGGCCGGTGACCAGCGACGCGAAATAGCGGCTCTCGATGCGGGTGGCAGTGTCGAAGTCGACCTGCGCGCCCTCGACCGCGGCGTCCAGGATGGCCCGCGGTGCGGGCATCGGTGCACCCTTGAGCTGTTTTTTCAGCAGAGCCGGGAACGACGGCAGCACCGCTGCCAGCGCCGGCGTGGCCGGAGTGCCGCCGGGCATCTTGTAGCCCTTGGCATCCCACGGCTGGACATGCGCGTCCGGGTTGGCCTTGATCCAGGCTTTGGCCGCCGGCACCAGCTCCTCCACCGAGCCGACAAGCTCGTCGACCAAACCGACCTCCTTGGCCTTGTCCGGCTTGAACCGGGTGCCCTGGGAGAGCACCGTCATGAAGGCGTTCTGGATACCGAGCATCCGCACCGTGCGGGTGACGCCGCCGCCACCGGGCAGCAGGCCCAGCGTGACCTCGGGCAGGCCGACCACCAGACCCTTGACATCGGCCGCGATGCGGTGATGGCAGGCCAGCGCGATCTCCAGGCCACCGCCGAGCGCGGCGCCGTTGATGGCAGCGACGACGGGCTTGCCCAGGGTCTCCAGCATGCGCAGGTCGGCCTTGATGTGCTCCACCGTGTCGAAAGCCTCTTGGGCTTGTTCTGGGCCGATCTGGATCATCGCCTTGAGGTCACCACCGGCGAAAAACGTCTTCTTCGCGCTGGTGATGACGACACCGGTGATCGAATCCTTCTCGGCGACAAGGCGTTGCACGGCGTTATGCATCGACTCGGCGTAGTGCTCGTTCATCACGTTGGCCGACCCGGTCGGATCATCCAGCGTCAGGGTGACGATGCCGTCGGCGTCCTTGTCCCAGACAATGGTGTTCTCTGCCATTGCTTAAACCCTTTCGATGATGGTGGCTACGCCCATGCCGCCACCGATGCACAGCGTGACCAGCGCCCGGCGGGCGCCCCGGCGCTCCAGCTCGTCGACCATGGTGCCGGTGATCATCGCTCCGGTCGCACCCAGCGGGTGGCCCATCGCGATCGCACCGCCGTTGACGTTGAGCTTCTCCTCGGGAACCTTGAGGTCCTTTTGGAACTTCAGCACCACCGAGGCGAACGCCTCGTTGATCTCGACCAGATCCATGTCGTCTATGGTCATCCCGGCGCGGTCGAGCACCCGACGGGTGGCCGGGGTGGGCCCGGTCAACATGATCAGCGGGTCGGCGCCGCTGGTGGCGGCCGCGACGATGCGGGCGCGCGGCGTCAGTCCCTGCTCCTTGCCAGCTTTTTCGCTGCCTACCAACACCAGCGCCGCACCGTCGACGATCCCGGAACTGTTGCCACCGGTGTGGACGTGGTTGATCTTCTCGACGTAGTGGTACTTCTGCAGCGCCACGTCGTCGAAGCCGCCCATCGCGCCGATGCCCTCGAAGGCCGGCTTGAGCTGGCCCAGGCCCTCCAGGGTGCTCTCGGGGCGCATGTGTTCGTCGTGGTCGAGGATGAGCAGGCCGTTCTGATCGCGCACCGGCACCACGGACTTGGCGAAGTAGCCGCCCGACCACGCCGCGGCCGCCTTTTCCTGCGACCGCAGCGCGTAGGCGTCGACGTCCTCGCGGGAGAAACCCTCGATGGTGGCAATCAGGTCGGCGCCGATGCCCTGCGGCACGAACCCGAGCTGGTAGTTGGTCTCCGGGTCCATCGCCCAGGCGCCGCCGTCGGAGCCCATCGGCACCCGGCTCATCGACTCGACGCCACCGGCCAGCACCAGGTCGTCGAAGCCGGCCCGCACCTTGGCGGCGGCGGTGTTGATGGCCTCCAGCCCGGAGGCACAGAACCGGTTAAGCTGCACCCCGCCGGTGGTGTCCGGCAGGCCGGCGGCCAGCACCGCGGTGCGGGCGATGTCGGCGCCCTGGTCACCGACCGGTGACACCACGCCCA